>CAYSZJ010000037.1:0-33652 GCA_964435435.1 uncultured archaeon | reverse complement strand
TTTCAAGGTCTGGACGTATCTCTTTCCGTTGTTCATCTAACTCTCTTCGTTTATCAATCATGAATGCTTTCTCGCCTATTGATTTCTCAATCTGTTTTGCTGTGCTTTCAAGATCTGGACGTATCTCTTTCCGTTGTTCATCTAACTCTCTTCGTTTATCTATCATAAATGCTTTTTCGCCAATTGATTTATTTATAGCTTCACCTTTTTTCTCTATATCCAGATGAATATCTTTAAATTTATCTTTTTCACGACTAATTAAAAATGCCTTTTCACCAACAGATTTCTCGATTTTTTCAGCAGCACCTTTGATGTCAGGATGAATTTTTGAACGTTGAGTAGCACTCTCTTTTTGTCTATCAATCATAAATGCTTTTTCTCCAACAGATTTCTCGATTTTTTCAGCTGTCCCCACTATATCAGGTTTTAACTCTTTTAACTGAGCATCAGTATCTTTCTTTCTATCACTCATAAAAGCCCTTTCTTCAATTAAATTAGAAATCTGTGCTTTTCCTTCCTCAAATGACTTCTTTCTTTCGGTTTCTGTATTTTTTAGATAAATATCTCTTTCTTCTTTTTCTTTTTTGTAAAGATCATTTACAAGTTTCTTTTGTTTCTTTATTTCTTCACTTTTTAAAGGTTTTTCATTCTCATCCACTATTCTCACTTTCAGAAGAGTAATAACAATTTTTGTAATTATAATAGTAGATTTGTTATTTAATTATTTTGAGATTTAAATTTAAATTAAGTTTTGAGATAAAGGATATATAAACATATTCAATACAGATTTTTCACTCTTATCTATTTTATAGGAATAGGTTCAATGGAATCATCTTGAATGTGGTTCATAAGGCTTAAGACTGTTAATTGCATCGTAAGCATCTCCTCTACTTCCAAAAGTAATTTATTATATTTCTCTGAATCCTTTATTATGTTATATTTTGAAATTATTTTATCAAATTCGTATCTTAAATTTACTTTCAATTTCTCTTGGTGATCTAAGTTGAGTTCTTGAGATTTAAACCACTTATCTATTTCGATTTTAAGCTGAATTTCATTATTGTTAGCTAATTCATAAGAAACTTCCACTTCTTTATGGTAATTTAATTTATTAAGATAATTTTGATCATGATACATTGGTTTAAGTAGTAGGCAAAGATTTGTAACTAAAGGTTGGAGTTCGAGTTTTTCAAGAGATTCCGCTAATAAATTTAAAACTTGTTCCTTCTGGTCAATTTTGACATAGTTTATATACTCTTGGATAAAATGCATAATTGCGTTTTTTATTAATAGTTCCTCAAAGTCATAAATTGAATCTAATGTTAATTCTAAGGCATTATTGATGCAGTCATATAACGAGCTCATAAAAGGTATATTGTCATTAAACATGGAAAATTTGTTAATAAAACCTAAAATATCTCCTAAAATTTCAAGTTTGTTCTCATCAGGCTCAGTTTTAAAGTATAGATTAATGGTTTGTTCTAAATCATAATTTTCATCAGGGATAGATAAAAACTCCTTTATTTCAGAAAAAATTGAACTTAAATTCACAATAATTTTATTCGTTAATATTCTTTAAAAAAATTTATTTATTTTAAGAGATAGACTAAAAAAAATTTAATTAGAATGCTGTGGTAATTAATGCCGTGGTGCCATGTTTTTGAGCTTCTTGAATGAGTTCCATTACTTCTTCAGAAGATAACTCGATAACTAGATCGAGGGCACTCATACCAGATAATTTTAATTCAGCATTAGTAGTGTCTGCAAGATTATTACAATCACCTGAAAAAAATACTTTCCTTCTACCAAATTCTTTCCTTAATTTTTGACCAACTTCTTCAACTGCACAATAACCTACGACAAGCCCTTTTGTATATCCTTCTGCTTTTAACTGGTCTATTAGATCCTCATCATGTCCCTTACCCATAACAATAAACCAATTGCCCTTAAATTTTTCTGGAAAATCAAAAGCTAAACATTGTAAAAATGTTAATGGATTGTTTTGACAACCCTCTCTACATAATATTTCTTTTCCTTTTATAATTTTAACGTCTTCAGGAAATTTCTGTAGGAGATTCCAATCGTATTTTTCTTTATAATTTTCTAAATTCTTTCCAGTTACTTTAATTTTATTTAAATTACCTTCACCTAATCCTCGTTCATATGCAATTTTTAAATGTGGAATTTCTTCAATTTTTAAACCAAATATTCTCGCTCCTACAACATCAACTGCTAAAGTATCTCTGCCACCAATCAAAATATTAAATGGAATTACTAATTTATTTTCCCAGACTGTAGGAGGATAATGTCCATGAATAGTTCCTTCAGTACCATCAATAAGAGTTATATCTGGTTGAATAAATTCATACATATCAACGAGTTTTGAATGAAGATTGTAATTATGGTCTTTACCACGATCTGCATGCTGTGGAAAACCCCATTGGTTTTTAATTCCTAAAGTAACTACTGCCATAGAATGAGTTTTTAGTTTAGGAATATTAATATATGTTATTTTATCTCGATTTTCCATAATATTAACAATTGTTTCTGGTAATCTAAAAGTCTTTAAATTATATCCTTTCGGGTCTTCTTCTACAGAAGGTTTTCCAGTGAATTCAAAAGTTTTAGTATCTTCTTCGTCCAAATAGATGATATTTACTCCGGATTTTTCACAAATTTCTTTATATCCTGTAATTGTAAAAACTAATCTCGTTAAATTTGCCTGTGTGGAATTTTCCATTACATAAACTTTTGCTCCTTTCTTTTTTAAATAAAGAATAACAGCTTCTAAAACTTCTGGTGACGTGTATGTATGTTTCTTAAAATCAATACCATTAATTTTGATATATACTTCTTTTGATTTTTTGAGTATGGGTTGTCCACTGTTTTCGATATGAGCGAAAATTTTGTTTACAGCTGATTTAATCCCTTGATTTGTATCTTCAATATAAACATTAGTCATATTTTTATCACAGTTCCTTATAATAATGTCTTAAGCTCTATTATTTATATTAATTTCCTTGAAATGAAGAAATATGATTATAAAGGGAAATAATTAAACATAAGGAAAAATGATATCTGACATATGTCAAATACTCGAAAAGTTTAAATATGAAAATTCCTATTTTTTTAATAACTATTATTCTTTAGTTTTTCAGTTTTCAATGGTGATATAAGTATGTTTAGAAGAAATATAGATCATTTTAGGTTTAGTGAGGATTTTCAGAAATTTAAGGGAGAAAATCCCCATGAGCATCGTGAGCCTCCACATCCACCTCCATTTGGAGGGATATCACCTTTTGGACCAATGTTACCATTTCAAGGTCCACATTTTAAATTTCCAATACCGATGGGTCGAGAATTTTTTCAAGAAATAAGAGATTATATGATTTTACTAATAATTGCAGAGTATCCAGAGGGTATAACTGGGTATCAATTACAGGAAAAATATAACTTTCCAAGAGGTACGCTTGTAAAAACACTACAGGATTTAGAAAATAAAGGTTATTTAGACACTAAAGAGGAAATTATAGACGGACGGGCAAATAAATTCTATATAGTAACAGACGAAGGGAAGAAATTTTTAGAAGAATTGAAATTGAAATGGGCAAACATTTTTGGTAAAATGGCAGAAATAAATCCTCCTGAGGGATTAAAAACAATGGTATTCGCAAAAATAAATGAATTTGAGTCATTAGATGATGCTATAGATTTTTTTAGGCGTATAAGATCGTGGATGAATGGAATTCTCCAACGTATTGAGAGTAGAATAGCGAAATTTAAAAGATCTAAGGAGGATTTAGACGAATTAATTGAGGACATTTATAAAATGGATCATTTAGACAAAGAGAAGATTAAAGAAATGGTTAATAAATCAATTAAAAAAATGGAAGAGGAACATAAAAATGAGTAAGAAAAATCAAGAAATTTTGATACAATTTAAAAACCTAACCAAGAAATTTGGAAATTTTTATGCTGTAAAAGATGTTAATTTAGAAATAAGACAAGGTGAAATCGTAGGTTTTCTTGGACCAAATGGAGCTGGAAAAACTACTACAATGAAAATGATGGCGTATTTATTAAAACCTAATGAAGGTGAAGTATGGATACGAGCTAACGGAGATCTTCAGAAATTGACAAGTAGGAATAAGGATTTTCTCTTAGATAATATTGGTTTCCTTATAGAAATTCCTGCTTTTTATGGAAAAGTGACTCCTAAGGAAATTCTGAAATACTTCGCAAAATTGAAGGGCTATCCACGTAAAAAGCTTAATGAGAGGATTGATACAGTTCTAAAAATGGTTGGAATGTTAGAATGGAAAGACAAAAAGATTGGGACTTTTTCTAAAGGAATGCGACAAAAAATTGGTGTAGTTTCCGCGATTGTTCACGATCCAGACATAATTGTCTTAGATGAGCCTCAAACAGGTTTAGATCCAACAGCAAGGAAAGAAGTTCGAGATTTCATTTTGAACTTAAAAAGAATGGGAAAAACTGTGTTTCTTAGCAGTCATTTACTTTATGAAATCAGTGAAGTGGCAGATAGAATCGCAATAATTCATCATGGACAAATAATCGCCTTTGACACATTAGATAATTTAGAAGGAAAAGCAATGAAAAGTGTCATCAATTTTGAGTTATTAAATCCTCCAGATGACAATATAGGCGAGTTTATTAAGCGATTAAAAACAATAATTGTTCCATTAACAGGGATAGCAGAAGAAGAAAGTTGGATTAAATATGATAACGATTCTAAGATTTTCCAAGTTTTTTTTAATGGAAATCCTAAGAATCAAACTGAAATTCTAAGAAATCTTCTTGATAATGACTATGAAATCTTAGAATATTCGGTACCAAAAGCCGGGCTTCTTGAGAGTTTATTTATTGAACTAACTAGAACAAATGAAATAGGAGGTGTCTATAAATAATGACTTTAGAAAGTGAACAAATTGAAACTGACATAATGTTAATAGAAAAGCAAAAAGCTGGAGTAAGGAGAGATTTTACTCAGATTTTTAATACAGTTACTTTTGAATTTAAGAGATTTTTCAAGAATTTTATTCTTATGCTTCTTCTATTCCTTGGTATTTTTATTATTTTCTTAGTGGTTCAGGAGTTACAAGCTTTACAAGATGTACCATTACCTGAGGATCCTATTGATTATATTAATTCATACATGAGTATGTTCGGGTTTATGGTCATATTAAGTGCTGCTGGATTTGCAGGTTCAATTATTGCTGAGGATTTTCACAGACAAACTGGTAATTTAATATTCCCCAAAATAAGTAAAACACGTCTATTAATAGGTAGAGTTATTTCACGATATGCTTTAAATGCGATATGTGTTTGCTTTTATTATATCTTAGTTGGAGTCATTACGTTTATAAAATATGAAGAGATACCACTTGTTTTATGGGGTTCAATGGGATGGGCGCTCTTATACACTTTCATGATATTTTCATTTGTAACTCTTATGAGCAGCATAATGAAAAGTACCGCGATAAGCATCATCGTCAGCATACTTTTCATGTTAATAGTATTCAATATGATCAGTATGATTTTAAGATTTGCGGGTTTAGAAACTGAGCCACTCTTTATACCTACTTATTATGAAGGTATTATTACAGCTAGTATGGCAATGCCTGATCCTAGATACACAGAGATTAGAATGCCTACTGGCCCGGGGAATCAGGGGGATGGAGAATTTGCAACATTTTTACTATGGATCACTCCAACGGCAACTGCTGCGCTTATAGGAATATTGTTTTTTACAGCTATATTTCTGGGCTTAGCCTATTTTATGTATAAACGAAGGCAAAGTAAGAGTGAATAAATAATGTAATGTAATTTTTTTGTAATTTTTTTTCTACAATAAAAAAATATTTTTGGAATTAACAATTTATTTGAGTAAGAAAATGATTGAGAATATAATAGAAGTAAAAAACCTTACAAAGATTTATGAAGATGGCAATGTACTTGCCGTTGACGATATAAGTTTTTCCATAAAAAAAGGCGAGATACTTGCTTTATTAGGCCCTAATGGCGCAGGAAAAACGACAACAATTAGCATGCTAGCAACTCTATTAACTCCTACAAAAGGTAAAGCATCAGTAAATTCATTTGATGTTCAAAAGGATCCTGACAAGGTAAGGAAATCTATTGGTATTGTTTTTCAGGAACCAAGCTTAGATATTGAAATGACTGGTTGGGAGAATTTAGAAATACATGCAATTTTATATGGAATGCCCAAAAAGGAACGTCGAGTAAAGATAAAGGAAGTATTAGAACTTGTAAATCTCGATGATAAAGCAAAAATTTTCGTTAAAAATTATTCAGGCGGGATGAAACGTCGTTTAGAAATGGCAAGAGGATTGATTCATGAGCCTGAAGTATTGTTTCTTGATGAACCTACGCTTGGTTTGGATCCTCAAACAAGGAGAAAAATCTGGGACAAAATTATAGAATTGAATAAAGGTCCATTGAATATCACTATTTTAATTACTACGCATTATATGGCAGAGGCAGATGAACTAGCTGATAGAATTTGCATAATGGATCATGGGAAAATTATTGCTATGGACACATCTGCGAACCTTAAAAAACAATTATCTGGTGATGTTATTGATATCCAATTTGAAAAGCTTGAGGAAAGATTTAAACTTCCGCAAGTTATAGGACAAATACGAGAGATATCTGGAGTGAAAAATATATCATTTGGTTCAGTTGAAGGCCAACAAGATATGATGCCAAATATAAATCTCCCTACGGGTATGTCTCATATTGATCCCGAAATGATTAAAGCACGAATGCGGGAAGTATTATCGGATCCTAGAAAATTATTAAGTGCATGGAAACGAATGCCAATGGCAGCCCAAATGTTCCTAAATGCTCCCATATCGATGAAAAAAAGGATCGCAAATATGTTTGATGCCAAGCTCTTAGAAGAGGTTCCTGATAATATAAAACAAGAGATAATAAAAATAAAGAAGGGAGAATATGAAGAGGAAGAACAGGATTCTGAACCAGCCATATCAATTTCCTGCGAGAACGGAGGACAGCAACTTCCAATGATTATTCAAAAAATTAATGACAACGATGTAAAGATAAAAACTGTGAATATGCATCAGCCTACCTTAGAAGATGTGTTCCTCCATTATGTAGGGAGCGCAATACGAGAAGAATCTTCAAATCATACAAAAAATATCAAACAATTTATTCAAATGAGGCAATTGAGGAAGTGATTATAAATGCCTGATTTAAGTATATTAAAAACAAAAATAAATTATGGCGCAGTGTGGGTACTAGCAAAAAGAGAGTTAAGGGAATTCTAGAGAAGCAAATCGAGAGTTATATCATCATTAGCCCAAGGTTTACTATTCTTAATTGTATTTGGTGCAGGATTTTCATCCTTCTCAATTAGCATTGAGGGGACATCTATCGATCCAAGAGCTTTTACAGCTTCGGGTGTTGCAGCAATAGTCATATTATTTACTGGGATATTTGGTGGTATGGCAATCTTTCGAGATAAAATGTTTGGATTCATGAAAGAATTATTAGTCGCTCCTGTTAGCCGTAGAACACTAATGTTAGGAAGAACTTTGGGGATAGCTTTACAAACGCTGGTGCAAGTAGGGATTATGATAGGTTTAAGTATCGCAATCGGATCTTTTGGATATGATCTCAATTTAATTTGGCGTGTATTATTGGTTTTACCTGTAGCTTTATTAGCGAGTATTGGGATTGTAGGAATGGGATTAACTATCAGTACGCGCCTAAACGACATGCAATCCTTTGGATTAATCCAAACTTTTATAGTGATGCCCATGTTCTGGATTTCAGGCGCTCTATTTGCTTTCAACTCAGTACCATTTTTTATGCAAATAGCAATGATGTGTAATCCTTTCACATATAGCGTAGATTTGTTTAGAGCAGTGTTATTAGGTGTATCTTTTTTCCCCATTTGGTTAGACCTTATCGTCATGGCTACTTTTGGGGCAATTTTTATACTTATTGGAGCACGTTCATTTAATAAGATGGAGATAAGTCAATAAAACTAAATTTAATTAAAACTTTTTATCAATTTTTTAAATATGATTTTTTGAAAAAAATTAAAAAACAAGAATTCAAACAAAAAATAAAGATGGAAGGAAAAGGAGATAATTTTTTTAATGAATTCTGCTAGAATGATATTCAAATATTGGTTGAGATCCAAGAAATATTTTATTCTAGAATTCTCATTTCTGTTATTGTCAACAATTTTCTATATTATTATCCCAATATTTATAGGGAGGATGGTTGGGGCACTTGATCCTAATCGGTCAGCAATGGCTAATGTTAGTGAATTGCTGATAAATTTTTTTTATGTATTATTGTTTGTATCATTAAGATATTTTTCGAACAGGGCAGCAAGACTTCGAGGGGCAGAAGTTTCCTCTAGGGCAGTATATCATCTGAGATCTGATATTAGTGATTCCATTTACCGTCAATCTTTTTCTTATTTTGATAAAACTGAAACGGGGCAATTAATATCTCGAGCTACTAGTGATGTTGAAGAGACTCAACAGATATTTGGTATGGGGTTAACTTTAGGGCTTCAATCATCCTTACAATTAGGAGGAGTAATTATTGGATTTTTTATTTTTAGCATTGATTTATCAATTATCTTAGTAATAGTTGTTTCACTTTCTCTTGTTTTATCATATTATATTGCAAAAAAGTTAAAACCAATTTTTTTGGAAACAAGAAATAGTTTTGGTGATTTAACTACTACAATAAGAGAAAATATTGTTGGTGCTCAAGTTGTACGCATGTTTAGCACCCAAAATAAAGAATATCAAAAATTTTCGAAAAATAATGAAAGATTTTATGAAGCAAGTGTCGATTCAGTAAGATATAATTCATTATATATGCCTTCTATTTATGTAATGATAGGATCAATGACAATTATTACATTATTAGTTGGTGGTATTAGGATTATTGAGGGAACAATGCAATTAGACATTCTAATAACACTACTTTCATATAATGTTTCTCTTGGTTTTCCTTTAGTCATGTTAGGACAAATAATGTTAATTTATATTCAAGCTGACGCTGCGCTCACTCGTGTAAGGGAAATTTTAGAATCAACTCCAGATATAAAAGACTTACCAGATGCTATTCCAATTATTTCTTTAAAGGGAGATATTGAATTTGATAATGTGTCTTTTGGATATACCCATGATCATAGAATTTTAAAAAACATATCATTTAAGGTACCTACTGGAAAAACCTTAGCGATTTTAGGAACAACCGGTTCAGGAAAATCAACAATTATTAATCTAATACCACGTTTCTATGAAGTCAGTGACGGAAGCATAAAAATTGACCAGATTAATATACGAAAATATCTTTTAAAGGATTTACGTAAGAATATTGGCATCGTATCACAAGAAACTTTTCTATTCAATAAAGCAATCGCAGATAATATTGCATATGGAAAAGATGATGCTACAAAAGAGGAAATTATTGAAGCGGCTAAAATTGCTAATTTACATGATTTTATTATTTCTTTGCCTAAAGGGTATGACTCTGTAGTTGGGGAGAGAGGAACAAGATTATCTGGAGGACAAAAACAACGTTTATCAATCGCTCGTGCTCTGATAATACAGCCAAAAATCTTAATATTAGATGATTCTACAAGTTCAGTTGATGTTGAAACTGAATATAAAATTCAAAAAGCATTGGCAAAAATAATGAAAGGGACTACAACTATTATTATTACACAAAGGATTTCTACCATCAGAGGAGCAGATTATATTTTAATTTTAGATAGGGGTCGCGTAGTTGGCTTTGGAACTCACGATGAATTGATAAATTCAAATGTTTTATATAAACAAATCTACGAGACTTTATATCAAAAGCAAAAATCAAAAATTAAATTAGAAGAAGGAGCTAATTAACAGGGGGATAAAATTGGTGAATAATAGTCAACAAAATGAAGATGAAGAAAAAGAAATAATACAACCAAGTGCAAGTGCTCGTCATAGATTTATGTTGGAAGGTGATAAAGCAAAATTAGAGCATCCAAGAAAGGAATTATGGAGATGGCTTATTTCATATTTGAAACCATTTCGATGGAAATTTTCGATATATTTTATCTTTCTACTAATGGGTACAGTAATAATATCGGTAAGTCCACTAATATCAGCAAGTATTATTGATAATGGAATTGTACCAAGAAATACACATTATGTAATAGTAGTAAGCACAATCTATTTGTCATTAATGCTAATTATGGCTATTACTAATTATTTTTCTCAATATGGTATGGGCAAAATATCTCAGAAAATTACATTTGAAATTAGAAATGAACTTTTCTTTAAATTACAAAATATGTCTCTAACGTATTTTGATCAAAGATCATCTGGAGATATTATGTCTATTATGACTAATGATGTTACTATCCTTAATCAATTAGTTGGAGGCCAATTTGTACAAATCATCACAAGTTTTGTATCAATTGTTCTTACTGTAATTTTCATGTTTTTACTTAATCCATTTTTAGCGTTAATCAGCATGGTTATTTTTCCACTATTTTTTTTAACAACATATTTTTTTAAAAAAGTAGCGATAGGTTTATTTAAGGAATCTCGAAAAACAATTGGTAAAGTGACTACTTCTATACAAGAGAATATTGCAGGTGCAAAAGTAGTTCAAGCATATGGACAAGAAAAAAGAGCTTCATCCGAATTTGATGAAGCTAATAAAGCGAATTATATGGTTATGAAAAAAATTAGAAGATATATGGCTACAATATTTCCGCTAATTACACTGCTTACTACGATCCTCACTGCGGGTATATTATTAGCAGGTGGTATTGTAGTTGTAGAAGATGTCTCAATTTTTGGGATCCCTGTCACGGTAGGAGTACTTAGCGCATATATCACAATATTGGGACAATTCTTTAGACCGTTTATGATGTTAATGCAAATTCAACAAGTTATCGAAGCTTCTTTGGCAGCTAGTGATCGAATATATACTTTATTGGGGGAAAAAGTCGAAATACCAGATTTCTATAGCCCTAAGGTTCTTGATAATGTAACGGGTATTGTTAAATTTGATGCTGTAGATTTTGGTTATATCCTTGAAAATAATATTGAAAATAATTTAAATCTGAAATCTCCTAAGCCTGATTTAATTAATCAAAGAAGCCATATACAGAATCCAATGATGAAAGGAATTGTCGAAACAATAAAATCTTTTCCTGAACCTTATTCAACTTTTCTTTTTAGAAATATTATATATATGCCTAGAGACATAAGTCAAAAATTATTTATGAGTTTAATGGGAACTAGCCAAAGTGAGATTCCTGAAAAAATTGATAAGATTCTAGCAGAATTTAAATATGCTGTTCCAAACACTGAAATGGCGAAAATTCATCCTGAGTACAAGATTTCATTTCAAACAAAAGAATTAGGAGAACAAGTTGAGAAAGGTGTAGTAAAACAGCAATCTTTTTCGCTGGAACAGATCATACCTCCAGATACCGTATTAATGATGGTAAAATTTTTAGAAAGAAGTTTAAGGTCTAACACTGGTCTCCAACAGAGTAGTGGAATGGGGAGCGAAGGAGGAGGGATGATTGGGAGCGGTATGCCCCAAATGTCACCTCAGTCTATTCTTCGAATGCTTGCTAGCATATCAATTCCACCCGAGATTTATCAACAAATTCCAAAAAATGTTAAAAATGCAATTGATGAACAAAAAATCCTTATCCAACATGAACAATCTAAGGGTTATGTATTAAGAGATCTTACTTTAAAAATACCGGCAGGTGCCACTATAGCTATTGTAGGAAAAACAGGATCCGGTAAGACAACATTAATTAAGTTGCTTGCTCGATTTTATGATGTCAATAATGGAAAAATTCTGATTGATGATGTTAATATTAGAGAGATACGTAAAAAAGATTTAAGAGACTTAATTGGAATCGTTCCTCAGGATACGTTTCTTTTCACTGGAACTATTAGAGAAAATCTTCTATATGCATTTGATGACCCATCTCCTGAAATTGAAAAAAAAATGATTGAAGTTTCTAAATTTTTAGGGTTACATAATTTTATAGAAACACTTCATAAAAGATATGATACCAAGTTAAAAGAAAATGCTTCCAATATTTCAATTGGACAACGGCAGCTGATTGCTTTTGCGAGAGCGTTAATTACTGACCCAAAAATCCTAATTCTAGATGAAGCTTCGTCTTCCGTTGATCCATATACAGAGACACTAATTCAAGATGCATTAAATAAAGCACGTAAGGGGCGTACTACAATTATTATCGCTCATCGTCTATCAACAATAAAAAATGCAGATCACATAATTGTTTTAAGTGCTGATAAGAAAGGAATTATAGAACAAGGAGATCATGAAACTTTACTCTCCTTGAACGGTATATATAAACGTTTTTTAGAAATGCAACATCGTGATATAGAAATTAGTGGATAAAAGAAGTTCACTAAATATTTTACAACTTTGTTATAGATTTAGGCAAAATATTTTTCAAAAGACTAAATTAGAATCTTTTTTTAATCTATATAATAATTATTTTGTTTGGTGTTTCACAATTCCATACTTCGAGTATTCTGGAAAACAAATTTTTTACCAGATAAAGGATAATAATTCTAAAAAAACACTTATTTTCATACACGGAGTAGGAGGTAATTCAAATATTTGGGATAATCAGTTTTATTTAAAAATTGACTATACTATAATTGCAATTGATTTACCTTCACATAATAAATCTAATACATTTCCAGAACTTTCTTTAAATTTATATGTTGACGTTGTTAAAAAGCTTGTAGATTCTCTGGAACCTCAAAAATTAATTTTAGGTGGAAACTCTATGGGAGGAGCTGTTATACAGGAATATTATTTTAAATATCCAAATGATGTCTCTGCTCTAATTCTATGCTCTACAGGAGGAAGGATACGAGTGAGCCAATTCATCTTTAATTCAGTAAAAAATGACTATCAAGGATACTTAGATTATTTACGAGTTGGCTTATTTTATAGAAAAACACCTAAAGAATTAGTAGATAACAGCATTTTAGAGACTTCCCAGACGGATCCCGAGGTAACTTATAATGATTTTAAAATTTGTAATGCTTTTGATACATTGGAAAAGACAAATTCAATTGATATTCCATGTTTAATTATATGCGGTAAAGCTGATCAGATGACACCAGTAAAATATTCACAATTTTTTCATGAAAAAATTAAAAACTCAGAACTTTGTATTATTAAAAAAGCTGGTCACAGTGTTATTTTAGAAAAACCTAAACAAGTTAATAAAGCAATAGAGAATTTTATCAATAATTATTTATAAAATAAATAAAAAATAACTATTAATTTATTTTAAAAGCTCTCATTTTAGCTCTTTTATCAGTTTTTTCTAATGAAAATTTTACAAACAGATCTTAAATGTATATCACCTATATCTAATTTTTATAAAGGATAATTTTTTCTTAATCTTACCTTTTAATTATCGTAGAGAATAGATAAACAATATAAATTTTGATCTAGAATAATTAAATTTAATTTAAATTGTCTTAAAAGTAAAAATATTACCGATTTATAGAATTTTAAAAAATGCGCAAATATACATATGGTCCTTTTCAGTCAAGACGTTTAGGGCTTTCTTTAGGTGTGGATATATTACAAGAACATAAGATTTGTACATATAATTGTGTATATTGCGAGATTGGAATAACTGACAAGATAGTATCACCAGAATATAGATTTTCAGCACCTCCTTCTCATGAATTTAGAAAAGAACTTAAAAATATTTTAAAATTTTTCCCTAATTTGAAGCATATTTCATTTGGCTACAATGGTGAACCGACTCTAAATGAAAATTTATTAAATTTCTTAGAAATAGCTTCTGATGTGAGAGATAAGTTAAATTGGACAAAAGAAAAACCAGTTCTTACATTATTTACCAATTCAAGTACGCTATATTATAATGAGATTAGAGAAAAGGTAAGACAATTTGAACTTGTTTTAGCAAAATTAGATGTAGCAACTAATGAAGATTTCAAAAGAACCAATCGACCACACAATAGATCACCTGATATAGATACTATTATTGAATCACTTATTAAACTAAGGCAAGAGATGCCTAGTGAGCATAAATTAGCTATTCAATGTTTGATATATAATTCTTATAGAGAAGATTTCATATCCAATAACAATTCTGAAAATATTACTAAATTAGCTCACGCTCTAAAGAAGATAAATCCCAATATTATACAAATCTATTCAACAGCACGGATTCCTGCAGAATATTTTGTATATGCTATAGATGATGAGAAAAAAAGGGAAATAGTGAGAGAATTAAAACTTGTTATTAATGATGATAATATTAGAATAAATTATTATTAGTTGATTAAACAAAAATATTTATAATTTATTTTTGTATTATGTAGATATTTATAGATTTAATTTAGTGATTGAAATCGAAGAGAAATATATTGCTGGAGTAGATATAGGAGGAACTTGGATACGAGTTGCGGTTGGTACGGTAGATTTAAAAGAAGAAAGTATTAGAATAAAAATCACTAAAACATTAAAAGAAAATAAATATTCAATTAGTAATTCAGTTTGTAAGCTTATATCAGAATTAATAGATGAAAATTATATTAAAAAAACACAAATTTTAGGAATAGGCGTAGCTTCAGCTGGTCCATTAAATACTGAAACAGGCGTAGTCTTTAATAATGCTAATTTAGGATTTAGAGAAATTCCTTTAAAGGAACCAATTGAAGAGAAATTTCACGGAATACCTCTATATTTTATTAACGATTGTAATGGAGCTGTGTTAGGTGTGCATTTTTTTGAAGCAGATGGTGGGGAAAGAGATAACCTTGTATATATCACTATGTCTACTGGAGTGGGAGGTGGTGTCATCTGTAATAGGCATCTATTACTAGGAAAAGAGGGAAATGCAGCAGAAGTAGGACACGCATTAGTTGATCCAAGAAGTAGAGCTCAATGTAATTGTGGAGCGTATGGATGCTGGGAGGCTTATAGTTCTGGAACAGGTGTCCGAAACAGGGCATTAGATGCATTACAAGAAGGAAAACTTAATGCAGATATCTTAATGCGCATTTTAGAAGGAGATAAATCTAAATTAACAGCCAAAGAAGTTTTTCAAGCAGCTAGAGAAGGTGATGAATTATCTAAAAAGATAGTTAATGATTGTGTATTCTATACAAAAGTAGGAATTGGTATAGTTAATAATTATTATGATTGTACTTCAATTTATTTTGGAGGAGCAATGATGAACGATGAAGATCAGATAATTCCTCATTTGATTGAACAATTTGAGAGGGATCCTATTAAATTCACTATGAATCATCCTCCAAAAATAAAATTAACAAAATATAGAGATGAAATTGGTTTAAGAGGAGCATTAGCTTTTGTGAAATATAAATTAACAAATCACCAAGTTATTTCTTAAAATTGAATCAAAAATGAAGAAATTCTAATGGAAAGGGAAAATTTAATATTCACTTTAAGTGGAATCCGAGGAATAGCAGAAAAAGATTTGGATTTCAATATCACGAAAAAAATTACCATTGCATATGGGTTATGGCTTGATGGTAAAAATAAACAAGTTGTTGTAGGTAAAGATACCAGACCAAGTGGAGAAATAATTGAAAAAGCTGTGATTGAAGGCCTAATCACAGTTGGTTTAGAAATTATCAATTTCGGAGTGTGTCCTACTCCCATTATTATTCATGCTAAAAATAAGCTTAATATTCCGGGAGGTATTATTATCACAGGCTCCCATAACCCACAAGAGTGGAATGGATTAAAACTTCTTTCCACTAAAACCTTTCTTAATAATAATGATCTAAAAGAAATTACAATTAAAATAAATGAGATTGATCTAAACCATTATCCTTCAACAAAAGTTAATCGCAATCAATACATTAAAAATTTAAATCCAATTAAAGATTATATTCAAGATCTCTACAAATATATTGATTATAAAGGTATTATAGCCCAAAATGATCTTAGTGTTGTTATTGATACAGGAGCAGGAGCAGGAAAAGTCGCGACATCTCAAATCCTTAGTAAAATAGGATGTAAAGTGAAATTAATTAATGATGATTTACTGGTTAATAATATATTTCCGAGAGAGATTGAGCCTATTGAAGAAAATTTAAAAGATTTAATCATGGAAGTATGGCAAGGTAACTATGATATTGGTTTTGCCCATGATTCTGATGCAGACAGATTAGCTATAATTGGAGAAAATGGGGTGTGCTATCCTGAAGATATTGGATTAGCACTTATTACTGATTATTACCTTAAAAATTACTATGAGAGTGGGAAAGAAATTATATTTGTGACAAATTTAGCTTCTTCTATAAGATTCGAAGTAATTGCTGAAAGATATAATGCTCAAGTAATTAGAACACCTATCGGGGAAAGATTTTTAACAGAAAAAATTAATGATTTAATAGAAAACACATCTAAAAATTGCCTTGTATTTGGAGGAGAAGGTTCATGTGGAGGTGTTATAATCCCTGATTTTAATAACACAAGAGATGGAATTTTTGCCTCCGCTAAAATTATTGAAATTTTAGTTAAAACAGGAAAAAAAGTATCAGAATTGGTATCAACACTCCCTAAATATTATTCATATAGAGAAAAAATCAATATTAAGAATAAAAATATCAACAAAATTATTAAATTATTAAAAAAAGAATTGTTAGAAGAAGGAGAAGAAATAGAACAATTTAATCTTGATCTCAGATTTGGAAAAGAAAAAGACTGGTTTGTTCTAATTCACCCTTCTAATACTGAACCAATAATTAGAGTTATAAGTGAAGCAAAAAGAGAGTCATTAGCGCGAGTTTATTGTGAGACAACAGCAGAACTTATAAAACTAGTGATATCAAAGTTATAATTTTTTACAATTTTTTTGCTGAAATTGCAATTTTTTTCCCCATCTCTTTCCCATTTTCTCTTTCTATAAGGTTTAATCTTCCGTTAAATTTAAATATTTAAGTATAATATATTTATTTTAAACATATTTGTTGATAATTTCATGGTAATTAAAGATCATAGATGGATCGGGTTGGATTGTGGAGATACCCTAATCCGTACTCCGTCTATATGTAAAGCAATGACCATGACATTAATGTATGTAGGTTTTAATGTATAGAGCCTTAATGCATTATCCTAATAAATACATAAAAATCAGCAAAACTTTGACACTGTTCCTTTAACTTTTCATACTTTACTTAAATAAGAATTTACATAATTGAACTGAATCTCTACTTCTTATACATTTTCTACACAGTATTAGCTTTGGTGCAGGATAATTTCAAATTAGGATAAATAAATATGTTTTTTTCCAAAAAATAAATTTATATAAAAAATGAGGTGAAAGAGTTGTTAGAATTAAAGGAATTGGCAGAGAAAAGAGAAGCTGCTAGGCTTAAAGAAGCTCAAGAATTAGAAAAATTAGAATTACTTGAGCTTAGCCACTATAAAACACAAAAGAAACAAGATAGATTAGAAAAGCTAAATCTAAAGTTATTAGAACTTTACGAAAGAGCGAAGTATAATCCAAGATACTTAGAAGAAAAGCAAAATTAGTTAAGAAGTCTAGAAGTCCTGAAAGAAAATTACAGGAATCTTTAATACTGCTAAAGAAATAAAATTACAATCAAGGTGGAATATAATATCAGCAGATAATAGTGAAATGGACCAAGAAATAGTAGATCTCCAGACTGTATACAAAAAAACTGAGAAAATTCAGAATGCCATTCGCAATAGGATTCATTTAAATAAATGGGAGTCAAATATAAGGAAATCATATTTCTTTCATTTTTTCATGGGTCTTCACTTGATTTCAGGAGTACTATTACCCTTTTTCCTGACTTGGGGAAAATTAACCTTCGTTGAAGTAATGCTCTTACAAAGCTACTTTACAATTATGATTTTAATATTTGAGATACCTTGTGGAGCCATAGCTGACTATATTAGCAGAAAGGTCTCTTTAATACTAGGAGCTTTAATCACTGCGATGGCAGCATTGATCTATGGAAGTTATCCGAACATATTCATTTTTGTTATTGGTGAGACTTTGTGGGCTTTTGCAAGTGCTTTGACATCTGGTACTGATCAAGCTTTCATATATGATACATTGAGAAAACTTGAAAGAGAGGATGATATATCAAAAGTGATGGCTAGAAATAGGAGTTTTATGTTGTTTGGTCTAGCAATTTCAGCTCCAATTGGTTCAATCATAGGTGCTTATGCTTCGTTAAACCTAGTAATGACTTTTATGTTTATCCCATTTTTCATTGCAACATTAATATCACTAACATTAAAAGAACCAAATCATGATTTAGAGAAAAAGAAATCTGAAAATTATTTCGCTGTAATAAAATCTGGATTTAATGAACTCAAGAGAAATAGCGTTCTAAGAGTATTATCGTTTGAAATGATAATAATAGAGATAGCAGTCTTCTATATAATTTGGCTATATCAACTTTATCTTGAAGCATTACAATTTCAACTAATATTCTTTGGATTCGTAAGCACATCAATGACTTTAATACAGATAATTTTTAACAACATAGTTATAAAACTTGAAAATAAATACAATAATAAGAAACGGTTCTTGCAGTTTTATTCGATAATACCAGGAATAGGATTTATTCTTATGTCAGTGATTTTCTTCATCCCGGTTAGCATTCCTTTAATTCTTATAGTAATAGGATTCGGTTTCTCACGGAGTTTACTGTTTACTAACGGGATAAATAAACAAATTGAGACACAGAATAGAGCCACAGTGATAAGCACAATAAATATGATAGCGAGTCTTATAAGAGCGATTCTTTACCCCCTCATTGGATACTTTGTAATGATTAATTTAAGTATAACGTTTCTATTTCTGGGTGCCATGATAATCGTGTTTGCATTGTTCTCAAGAATTAAGAGCGAATATTTATAATTAAGCTATTTTTTTTTAATTCTGTATATCTAATTTTTGAAGTGATTAGAAAAATGGGTGAAAAAGAATTTAAATTCAAGAATTGGGGCACATATAGCAAAGTATTTTTCAGAAGGATATTTAAAAATGATCAGTTTGTTTCTGGCAATAAGGGTGATATTCATAAAAAAATTGAAGAAATATACAAACCAAGAGTAGGTAAATCTCTAGATAAAATATAAAATTTTTAGTTCTCTTTATTATTCTTTAAATTTATTATTATAGTTTCAGCAAGCTTTTTTCCAACAACTTGAACTAATTCATCAAAAGATGCATTTTTAATACCCTCAACACTTTTAAAACGTTTTAATAGCTTATTCCTTGTAGCAGGGCCAATTCCTTTAATGTTATCTAAAATAGAACCAACTATACGTTTTTCTCTTTGCTTTTTATGTAATTTTAATGCCACTCTATGAGACTCGTCTCTCACTCTTTGAAATAATTTTAATAGCGGAGAGGTTTTTGGTAAAACTAAAGGATCTTTCTCTCCGGGCCTAAAGATCTCTTCAAACTTTTTCGCAAGACCAATAACTGGTATACCCCCAATCCCCAGCTCTTTTAAAACAGAGACAGCAGCATTTAATTGGCCCTTTCCGCCATCTACTACAATTAAATCGGGCAATTGATATTTCTTTTCTAATAAAAAAGTATATCTCCTTTTAATAACTTCTTTCATCATTGCAACATCATCGGGTGTCGATTTAGTTCTTATTTTAAAGTGCCTGTAATTCTTATTATATGGTTTTGCTTCTAAAAAATAAACCATTGAGCCAGTTGCGTCTCTCCCTTCAATATTTGAAATATCAAAGCCTTCAATGATCCTAGGTTCTTTTTGTAGTTTTAAAATTTCTTTTGCTTCTTTTAATACCTCTTCTCTAAAATCTTCTTCGTCCATTTTAATCTGTTCCATTTGAACCTGCTGATTAACCATAACTTTAGCATTTCTATTAGCGATTCGTATTAGGCTTATTTCATAGTCATCTTTAGGAGATCTTATTTGTATCTCTCCTTTTTTATCTTTTAAATACTTAATTAGAATATCAAATCTTTCGCTTACTTCAGCAATAATTATTGCATCTGGTAATTGGGTTTTAAAATCTTGATAATATTGTTCTAAGATAGGAGAAAACAACTCACCTTTATGAACTAGTTTTTCTCTTAAATCGAAATTAAAAGAATTTTTATTTATTATTCTACCCTCTCTAATATGAATTATTATCATTGCCACATAATTATCTTCGGAATAATATCCAATGATGTCCTTATTCGCATCATGATTTAAGAATACATGTTGTTGATCTGTAGCATGATCAATATCTTCTAATTTATCTCTCCAGAAAGCTGCTAATTCAAAATCTTGGGTTTTTGCAGCATTTTGCATTTTTTCTTCGATTTGTTTTTTTAATTCGCTTGTTTCTCCTTTTAAAAACATTTCGATTCTTTTAATATTGTTGCGATATTTTTCTTTTGTTATTTCAGTGAAGCATGGACCCGAGCAAAGTTTTAATTGATAATATAAACAAGGTTTTTTTTTCTTTCTAACAGGTTTTTTACAAGAACAGTAGGGGAATATTTTCCTTAAATCCCTTAGTATTCTTATAATTTCTTTTTTATCTGTATAAGGCCCTAAAAACAAATTGTTTTGGGAATATTTTTCTGGATTCCTAATTACACGGATTCTGGGAAAGTCTTCTGAGTAAAAAATTGCTACCCAAGGATATGATTTAGAATCCCTCATAATTACATTAAAACGAGGGAGATATTTTTTGATTTGGATATTTTCTAAAAGGAGTGCTTCTTTCTCATTTTCTGTTATAATATATTCAATAGAACGAATCTTATTTACTAATTCTTTAATTTTTTCCTCATAATAGGGATCTGTATAACTAGTTTTTAAGAAATATTGATTTACTCTTTTTTTAATATTTTTAGCTTTTCCGATGTAAAGTATTGAACCTTTCTTATCTACAAATAAATAAACTCCAGGTTCGTTAGGTAAACTTTTTCTTTGTAATTCTAAGTCCTTCATGAATAAATTAAAATCTATTGGTATTTATGATATAATAGTTTGTTGAATTTTTTATTTTTATCAACAAAAGAATCAAGATATAATTAATAATTAAAGAGAAAAAATGTTATTTATTATTATTAAATATAAGCAGTAATAGGTTAAAAACCAAAAGTAGTGTTTTTATGGTTAATATTAGAATTTGTCCTAGATGTAAAAAACCTACATTAAGAAACGCAACAAATGTTAGTGGTTGGCTTGCTCCCGATTTGTATGAGTGCAGTGATAAGAAGTGTGGTTATATTGGTAGGTTTTATATTGAAGTTGATTCAGAAGATTTTAAATTAGATCAAGAAGAAAATTCTTTTAATTTAGAAGAATAAAACAATAATTTGTGATTTTTATGAAACAATTATTAAAAGATGCTGAAAGGATTAGGTCCTTAGAAATACAAGGTGCTACTAATGTAGCACTTAGTGCGATTGATTTTTTAAGTGATTATGCTAAAAGATTAAAATGTGAGAATATTGACAACTGTTTTGAGAGACTTTATAATGCAAGAGATATTTTAATTGAAACAAGGTCCACGGAACCTGCTATGAAGAATGGTTTGAAATTTATTATGAAAAAATTAGAAGAAGATAAAGAAAACTTATATGCTGAGTATATTTCTGATTTCATTGAAAAATATAAGAATCAATACTATGATATGCTTCAAATGTCAAAGAAAAGAATTGCTGAAATTGGCGCTCGACGAATTCCTGCTACCAGTAAGAAATATATTGTAATGACACATTGCCATTCATCTTTAGTTACTGCGATTCTATTAGAGGCTAAAAAGCAGGGAAAGAATTTCAAAGTAATAAATACTGAAACTCAACCTAGATTGCAAGGTCGGAAAACAGCAAAAAAGTTATTAGATGCTGGAATTGAAGTCACTCAAGTTATTGATAGCGCAATGCGATGGGCTGTTAGGCATTTTCAAGTAGATTTAATTTTAATTGGAGCAGATAGTATTACTTCTGAAGGAACAATTATCAACAAAATAGGATCAAGATTGCTAGCATTAGTAGCTCATGAAGAACACGTGCCTTTTTATGTGGCCTCTCCATTATTGAAATATAATCCAGAAACTAATTTGGGTATTTTAGAAATTATCGAAATGAGAGAGCCAAAAGAAATATGGGAAAATCCTCCTAAAGGGATAAAGATTCTAAATCCTGCATTTGAAACTGTAAGTAGAAGGTATATTGACGGATTAATTACAGAAGCAGGAATATTTGCTTCGAGTCATGTAACAAATTATTTCGCTAAACTATATCCAGAAATGGTGTAATGTTCCTTACTTAAAATTTTCCCCATTTTTCAATTGCTCTAGCTAATTCAATATTGTTTTTAGCATATTCTTTTAACTCATAACCTTCTAAAACAGCATTAATTGCTTGCCTTATTGCTTTTGCTCCGGCTTCCGTGCCATCTGGATGACCATGACACCCTCCTCCAAATTGAAATACCATATCCTTACCTAATATTTCAACTAATTCGGGAACATGCAATGGACTTAAACCTCCAGAAGCAACAGGTAAAGTGGGTTTGATTTTTCCCCAATCTTGATTAAGAATTGTTTGATTGTTGTCTTCAATTTTTGATTTTGTAATTACATTATTAATTTCTAATACTTCTTTTTTAGCGCCCTCCATTTTTCCCACTACCGTTCCTGTGTGCAATTGATCCATACCAATTAATCTCATTAGTTTTGCTAAAGCTAGCATTGTCATTCCATGTTTTCTATTTCGAGTAAAAGCTGCGTGCATTGCTCTGTGAGCATGAATTACTAGGCCTTTATCATCGAGGTATTCTCTAATTTCTTGTAAAGCTGAAAAGCCTAATGTTACTATATCAACCATCACATATTCACCACCATTATCGATGACAAAATCTGCTCGTTTTTTCATTGTACTGAGAGGTGATGTTATATTCGGCATGTAGAATTTCTTTTCACCAGTTTCACTTTCAACTTTATCACGAATTTTAAGCGTTTCGACAATTCTTGTTTCGAATTTATTAAAAACCATATTTGTTAAGTTTTCATCGTCTTTAACTATATCAAGTCCTCCTCTCCAAGCCTCTCCACATACTTTTGCATGCTCAGTTTCATTCAATCCTACTTTTGGTTTTACTATTGTTCCTAGTAGTGGACGATCTTTAATTTTAGTAAGTTTTTTAATACCTTCAATTCCAAATTTAGGTCCCTTATACGCATTTATTACATCTTTTGGAAAACTTATATCTAATAATCTCAAATATTTTAGTGCTTTCATTCCAAAAATATTTCCAGCAATAGCACTTAAGATTTGAGACAAATTATTAATTTCAAACAGTTCCTTAGTATAGGCAATTTTTACTATAGTGGTTTCTGGATTAATATAAAAAGCCGAAGGTCTAAGTCTTTCAGCGATATCAGCAGATAATGTTGCTATTTCAGTCCAAGTACCAATCGAACTTTCTTTTGCTATTTCTTTACATGCTTGTTCAATATCCTTACAATCTGGTGCTTTTTCTACATAATACATCGCGATAAGATCATTTTCATTTGGTTTATACTTTAAATTTATATAGTGTACCAATTAATTTCACCAAACTTGATTTTGTATTCAATTTAAATAAATAGATGAATATTTCTTAATAAGAAATGAATTATAATTATAAAATCATAAAAAATTAATAATATTTTTAATTATCTTACAGAGTGAAGAAACTATGAGTGAAGCAAAAAGCAAAGTTATGACTATAAACGTTAAAGATCTTAGTTTTAAAAATGAACAACATGTTCTTGATTTGATAAGATTCTTATCAGAAGCGCTACCACAAATAAATCTTGATCGTAATGGAAATGATATAAGTGTTGAAATGCCAATTGCATTATCCAAAAGAGCTTTAAAACTAAGGATTAAGAAATTTTTGTATAAAAAAGGTTTAAACAAAGATTTCAGACCCATATCCCATAAATCAATAGATTCAGAAGGATATATTATAAAAGAAAAGAAAATTGTTGAATTAAGTTATTATTAAACCTTATTCTCTCTAAATATAATTATATAGTTAAAAAACTATACTTAGTTGTGTCTTTGAATAATACAAATCTCAATTTATCAATCGAATCTATTGACGACTTAATGCGATGTATTAATTTAGCAAGTCTCTTAGAATTATCAGGATGGCCAAAACCTGGAAATGTACATCGCACTAAAAATTATGAAAACACTAAATTTGAACATTTTTTAGCAGGAATTGCTGCGATTCAGCCAAATTTTAGAGAATTTTGCAGAAAAATTTCACAATATTCATTTGAAAGTAATAAAGAGTTTAGAGAAATAGAATTAGGGCTCTTCTTCAAAAAAGCAGCAAAAGAAATGATGAGATGGCAAAGTGGAGGAAACGTATTATTAGGACATATTTTAATATTAAGTCCACTCGTAGCTGCCGCCACAATTTGCTTAAAAAAAAAGAAAACTGACTTTACTAATTTTAAACTCTATTTAAGTAAAGTTATTGAAGAATCTACGGTCGATGACACAGTTAATTTATATAAGACCATAAGGCTATGCAACCCTGGAGGTTTAGGGAAGATTGATAAATATGATATCAATGATGACAATGCATTAAGAGATATCAGATCAGATAAAATTAAATTAAAAAGAATTTTTGAACTATCCAAAGATTATGATTTAATTAGTTTAGAGTATTCGACAAATTTTGAGATAATATTAAGTGAGGGTCTTCCATATTTTATAGGAATATATAATATTTTTAAGGATCCAAATATCGCAATTGTAGATACATTTTTAAAGATACTTTCAGAACATCCTGATACACTCATAATCAGAAAATCAGGATTAGAATCTGCCTTATATGTTTCAAATTCCGCATCAAAAATTTTGGAATTTGGAGGAATCTCTTCAGAAAAAGGTTTTAAATTGTCTAATCAATTAGATAAAGAACTCCACAAAAAAAAAGGGAAAATGAATCCAGGCACTACAGCAGATCTGATTTCTGGTGTAATATTTTGTGCATTGCTTTTTGGGTTAAGATTTTGAATTATAAAAAAAATAATTTGTTAAGATTTATTTATTATTTTAAGAGAAACTGACAAATATGTTCTATTTAGGTTTAAAAGATTATGGAATTCTGTGATGAATGCGGTAGTATGATGTTACCTTCAAATGTAAATGGAGAAATGGTATTCAAATGTAAATGTGGAGCAACTAAACCATTTTCCAAAGATAAATCTGATGCCTATAAAGTAACCACCAAAATCAAACATTCAATAAGAGATGAAGTGACTAATCTTACTGAAGTTATGAATTGGAAGGAAAAAAATTTAAAAAGTACTATTAAAAATTTTAAATGCCCTCGTTGTGGGTATTCAAAGGCGCATCTTGTGACGCGTCAGACGCGTAGAGCTGATGAGGGTATGACTCATTTTATCATATGCTTAAAATGCGGCCGCCATATAAAAATAGGAAGTTGAATCACGAATTGATTAATTAAAAAGTCTTCTTAATATCTCTGTTTTTTCTATATCGCGTAAAAAATCAATTTGAATTATCTTATTAGAATTCCTTATACCCGAGATAATTTTAATCTGCTTTGAAGAAACTTTAAGCTTTTTCTTAAACAAATATATTAATTCTTTATTTGCTTTATTTTGAATCGGTTTTGAACGAATAGAAATTGATAAATAATCACCATGATCAATTAATTTTTGTCTTTTTGCGTTTGGCTTAACATTTAACTTTAATATAAATGATTTTTCTGAGTTTTTAGTTAGAAATGACATTAGAATTTTATTAATTTTTGCTTATATTAAATTATCAATATTGGTTTTCAACCGATTATATGAAGGTTTTGATAATCTAATCCCTCCAGCTAATTTGTGTCCCCCACCTAATCCTCCTAATTCATTTTTTATGTTAGAGATAATTTTATTTACTCCACGCTCTGAATTTTTTTCAAGAAATTTTCTTGAACACCTAATACTTAGCTTAATTGTCCCTGATTTCTTTTCAGGACCACCTAATAACAAAATTTTATCAGAATCAAAAAGTTCATTGACAGCACTAAAACTAGCAGTATCTGACCAGTTACTTGGTGGAATTTTTCCTTTAACTTCAATAAAAATAGCTTTTTCTGTTTCATATCGAGGTAATTCATTAGCAATAATTTTCAAATTCTTTGAAAGATTTTCAATATATTCAGAATAAAGATTTTTTGCATAACGTGTAATGTTTCTCAATTGTATAATTGAAATAGCAGCACTTATATTTTTGAAACATAAAATATTTAATAAAAGTGCATGTTCAAAAGCAAAATTCAATAAACCTGATTTATGTGGGATAAGCGCATAATGACCATTACTGTTTATGTTCAATTCTTTTTGAATTACTTGAATTTCATGATCATTTAATTCAATAACTTTTGTTTTTGGATTTATTTGTAGTTTGTCTATAAACATATTAATTTTTTGATCTGATTCTCCACCTAATCCATTAATGAAAGGTAAAATACTATACTTTAAACCGTTTTTAATAGAATTATGCATATTCCCAAAAAGAATAAGTCCATCTTTGTCTTCAATGAGCTCTTCATCAATTAATTCTTCATATACTTCTCTATTATATGATTGAAGTTTATCCATTGACTTTAAAGAGTCTCCAGCTATACCTATAACTGCTAGCCATCCTATCTTTATTGTTTTTGGATTTATCTCTTTTGCGAACATGTATGCTAACGTTGCTCCTGCTATGTGTTCAAGTCCATCATAACCATGAATAGTTGGGTTGACGAAATGTAAATTTTCAGGGAATTTTATAATTTTAAAATCATCGTCTACTTCGTGGTGATCGAGAATAAAAAAAGTTTCTTTTCTTTTTCTTATTATTGGTATAAGTTCTGAGAGATTAGATCCAACATCAGTAAAAATAAAGGCAGTTTTAGGACTTTGTCTATTCGATAAAATTCCTCTTAAATAATTTTCCCAAGAAACAGATCTGTTATAAATAAAATAATCATAATTTAAATTTATCTTATATAATAAATTTTGGATGATATGAAGGCTACTAATTCCATCAGCATCATTATGAGATATCGTAATAACTTGAGAATAGGCTCCATCGATAAATTGGTCTATGGCTTTATTAAAATCTTCCAAAAATTTTGTTTTATCTGGCTTTTTGACCATTTAAATCATTTTACACCAAAAATTCAATAATCTATAATGTATCCTTCTTGTTAA
This sequence comes from uncultured archaeon, assembly GCA_964435435.1. Lineage (GTDB taxonomy): Archaea > Asgardarchaeota > Lokiarchaeia > Sigyniarchaeales > SOKP01 > Loki-b32. Next base: position 6,298 of record CAYSZJ010000037.1, on the reverse strand, counting down.
ATTGAATCAAATAAGCTCTACTCAATATAAAATCAGTAGAAATACAAACATTCAAATTTAATTATACTCAATATACTTTTTTTCATTAAAAATCTTATAAATTCCAAATAAATTTTATGATTATAAATATTCCGATTTGTTTGGGCTTTTGAGAGGAAAATTTGATAAAAATTAAAATCGGAAGAAAAATTATTTAAATTTATTTAATTTTCAGTTCTAAATATCTTTAATACAAATGACTAAATATGATTAATATTAATCAATCAAGAAAGGTAAAATACTTAAGTATATTTACGGTTACAGTTATAATATTTGCTATTTGTCTTCCAGCATTATTAGAAAATTGGAATGGCAAATCTAACTCTCTTTTCTATCACAATAATAGTTTTAAAGATTATATTAATACAAGCAATTTCTCAAAGGAAAATTATAGTGCGATACTTTCAGAAGAAAAACATGGTTTAGGAAATATCACTGTAACTGATTTGCTTTTTAATAGTTTAGAGTTAGGTATGTATAGCTATAATGATCGTTATCCTCTCCTTACAGATGATTATAATTCTACTGCTATAAATATGACTAGAGAAGATTTCAAATTTATTAAAGTTGTAAAGCCAGCTAAAGATGACAATCTTGATGACACAATCTCAAAAAGAAATAATATTACTTTAATGCTAAATGAAACTCTATATTTTAAGTATAATAATTCAAAAACGGGGTATTTAATTTATCTTTCTCGTTTATTTAAGTGCCGTCTTATCGAATTCTCTATACAAAATGGAACAAATGTTGTAAAACTTGAAGAAAAACTAGATTTTTACTTTGATAATAATGATTTTATAGTATTTCACTATAAGGACTTTCTCCGAGAAAACCCAACGTTTAACTTTTTTGGCGCGATTTTTAATTTTTCAATGCATCTCATTTGGGAATGGGACTTATTGATAGAAGATTGGGATCTTATTCAAAATAATGATTTAATGATAGAAAAAGCATTAGATAATTACTCAGTTGATTTTACTTATAGTTTTCATTTAACTGGAAGAAAGTATAATCAAAGTGAATTAGGTCAGTATATTTTAGTTGATAATTTGTTTGTTGCCTTGAGGATTGATTTATTTGATAAAGATTTATTAAATGATTATATACTGGAATTAAATGATGAGATAGTAGATATTAACACTCATTTAAATCCAAACAAATCCATTAATGTTTTATTGTCTGATTCGTTCACACCGAATTATGACAATTTTAGATTAAATTTTACTACAACATTTACTTTACAATTTGATAATCCTGTTGGAAAATTATGGAGTATCGATAGACTTGTGGCTAAACGAAATATACGAGAAAGAATTTATTTTGCTTCAATAATTGCAGGACCAAAACATTTTTATTTAAAATCTTTATCGTTTTATGAACCTAGTATTCTTTTTGAAGAAATGATTAGTGCATTCTCATTATTCGATAGAGATGTAGATTTTCATTATATCAACACTTCTACTCCTGGAGAAACAAGGTTGATAGTGAATGTACCTTATTTGATCCTAGAAGAAACATGTCCTTTCACCCTTAAATACGAAACTGCAACAGCTTTGAAGATTATTATTACTGATACCATTCGGATGCCATTAATAGGAGCGAAAGTTAAACTTTTTTATTATGGTAAAGAATATGGAACATATATTTCATCTAATCGAGTTCAACCAATATCACTTGGAAAAACAGATGAGAATGGTGAAATCATACTAAATAACGTTGTTATAGGAAACTACACCGTAAGAGTGTACTACAGGAATTCATTTCTAAAGGAGGCTTCTGTCAATACTTATAAGGAGAATAATTATGTACGTACAAATGTTCCTCATTTTCCTCTCTGGATAGTGGTTTTTGGAGCATTAAATGGGATTATTCTTGTTATAGGTGTTCTATTTTATCTCAAAAGTAAAAAGCTGTGATAAATTACTTTGATAGTTATTTTCTGTGATAATATAGAAGATTTTATTGGATTTCTAAAGAAACGAATTATGAATGAGATCTTTTATGAATTCAAAGAAATTACAAGTGATTCTTTATCTATTAAAGGAAATATTGAAATTGTGCTTCATTTTTTAGCTAAAATTGAAGAAATTATAATACTTTATGAAACTAAACAGATTATCACAAAATCAAGTAATTCGAATATTGATGAACAAGTAATTAATGCTTTAAAAAATATTTTTCAGGAAGTTGATCCGTCATTGTCTCTTGTGAAGGGAAAAATACGAGAGATATTCCTCAGCTATTCTTCATAAATTCGAATATAATAGGATTATTTGATTTTCCTAAATTAATTATGGTTTACTTCTTCTCCATATCCTATTAATCGATATCGCCTATTAATAATTCGAGAAATTGCATAAATGAAATTTTCTGGCGGACAAATAGGAGGAGTAAGTTTTATAATAACACTATTTTTTAATATTTTTGTAACAGTTCCCCCTGTTTTTTCAGTTCCCACAACTAATAATAATTTCTCTCCATGTTTGAGAGGTTGAACTTTCATTTGAACTTCAGATCCAATAACTCTATCCAAAAGATTTACATTTAGCTCAACTTCACTAAGAACATCTGGTAATGTTCCTGTTCCTCCAACTAAATGGCCAATTAGATGATCTCCTTTTGTTAACGCGGGATCTAGTTTTGTTCCTAACCCAATAAGACCGCCAGGTTTAGCATTTTCCAAAAGATTATTTCCTTGACTAATACTTACGACCATAGATTTTAATGGTACATACTGAGTTTTAACACGTATACCAGGGCTTATTTCGATTTGATCTCCAACTAAAATCTTTCCTTTTAAAACAGAACCTCCTATTACACCACCTTTTAAATCTTTGATTTCTTTCCCTGGGCGATTGATATCAAAGGATCTTGCTATTAAAAATTGAAATGATTCTTCCTCTTTAAACTTTGGAGAAGGAATAACCTCTTCAAAAGCTCTCACAACAAGATGCATATTCGCTCCAAAGACTGCCGATAAGGGTATAATTGGAGCATTTTCAGCAACTGTCCCTTTTACAAATTCTTTTATCTGTTGATAATTCTCTAAGGCTTGTTCTCGAGAAACAGCATCAATTTTATTTTGAAATATGATAACATTTTTTATCCCAGCAATGTTTAAAGCTGCCAAATGTTCCCGTGTTTGAGGTTGGGGGCATGGTTCATCAGCAGCAATTAATAGACACGCCCCATTCATTAATGACGCACCGCTTAACATAGTTGCCATTAAAATCTCATGACCTGGCGCATCAACAAAGGAGATATTTCTTCTAAACTCTAAATTTCCTTTACATTTTGGACATGAAAATCGAGGTTGTCCTTTCTCTCTATTTTTCTCTGCAAGATAGGCTGTTATATATTCATCGCATTCAGGACAATAAAGAATTGAGGCATTAGAATATCCTAACTTTATTGAAATACCTCTTTCTTGCTCTTCAGAGTGTCGATCAGTCCAATCTCCTGTTAAAGATTTGACTAATGTAGTTTTACCGTGATCTACATGCCCAACAAGTCCTATATTGCATTCTGCTTGTTGTTTTATTAATTCTTTTAGTTTTGTTCCTTTTTCCTTAGAAACCGATTTTGGCTTAGGTTTTGGTTTAGATTTTGATGGAATTTTTTCATCAGTTTTTTCTTTTATTACTGTTGAAGATTTTGGTTTTGCACCTATTTCTTCAATAACCTTTTTAGCATTTGTGATTATTTTTTCCGCAGTTGCTTTTCCCACGCCTTTTATTTTTAATTTTATTAAATCTTCAAGTTTTACAGTAGCTAGTTTTTCAATTGAACCTATTCCTGCCGCTTTCATTTTTTCTGCGATAGATTTACCAATTCCCGAAATATCTTCTAATTCATAGGACATGTTAGTATAAAATTTAGGTATTATAACTGCTGTATAAATATTTCCCTATGAATCATTAAGAAAAGATTTTTTATTAAATTAATCAATAAAATTAAGAGTTTTAAAAAGATTTAGAGATAATGTTTTATTTTGTTTTTATTGTTTTAATCCCACCAGGCTTTTTCTCCAGCTCTTTAAAGGACACTCTCAAAAGACTATCCACATAAAAAGTAGATGTTTTTTTACAGTGATTACACATAATATAGACTGGTGCTGGATATTGAGCTCTATCTATATCGTTCATTTCAATCTTGAATATAATTTTGCTTTCGCAGTGTGGACAAACATTAAATCGGAGAGGCATTTTCGGTTAATTTAATTTTATAATAAATAGATTCTTATTTCTATTATATTTTTTTTAATATAAAATAAATAGTTATAATTACTCATTACTGATTCTAAATGGCTAAATTATTATTAAAAATAGTTGTTTATTCTTATCTTGTATTATTGATTCTTTTTCCATTTTTGAACATTTTTTTAGATTATTATTCAGATAATTTAAATGATTTAGATTTTTCAAGAATCGAAATTGATCTTAGTGATGATACTGAAATTGATTTATCCTTATTACCAAAAATTGATTATGAAACATTAAATGGTATATGGTACAATCCAAAGATTGAAATGCTAATTATTACACCCAATAAATCTGATTTTATAAATACAATTAAACCATTGGTGGATTGGAAAAATGAAAAAGGAGTTAGAACAATTATTCTTAGCAATTTTTCTTCATATTATGGTGTGGATGATGCTGATAGTATCAGAAATATGATAAAATCTTACTATGAAAAAGAAAATATTAAATGGGTTCTTTTAGCTGGTGATGCACAAGATGACTTGATCCCAATTAGAAAGGTTTATAACCCTGATGTATTAAGATGGGGTGAGGGTGCAAGGGAATCGATTCCAGGAGATTATTATAAACCTACTGATTTTTATTATGCGGATCTTACAGGTAGTTGGGATAGTGATGGTGATGGAAATTGGGGAGAAGCTCCTCAAGACAATACATATGGTTTAGATGAGATCTCATGGATTCCTGAAGTCTATGTTGGTCGATTTCCAGCTGATACAGCCAATGAACTTGAAATTTTGGTAAATAAAACATTAAAGTATGAAGCAGATCCCAATATTGGTAATTGGATGAATAGAATACTTTTAGCGGGTGGTATATCTAGTTATTTTCCCCAAGAATATGAAAGTCTCTTGACAGATTACATCATACAAAATTATGCAAAATTTGAATTGAATTATACTCATTTAGTAGAAGAAGAAGGTACCCTTACGCAAACAAGTCTTAAAAACTACTTTAATAAAGGATACTCAACAGTAATAATGGCAGGTCATGGAAGCCCAACAGCCTTCTATCGAAACCCTAGTAGTATTGGTTATACGTCTTCGGATGCTAACTCTAGCTCGAATAGTCACATGACTTCTTTAGTATATCTCGATGCCTGTTCAACCTCTAGCTATGATTATAATGATAATAGCTTAGGAGAAGTATTAATTAAAAGATTTAATGGTGGTGCAATTGGAACAATTGGAGCCCTAAGATTTAGTTATTATTTCGAAAATGATGATAATCTTGAAAAATTAAATCGTGGAAATGCAAAATTATTTTGGGAAGAATTTTTTCTTAAAAAAAAGTATCAACAAGGAAAAGCATTGTATGATTCAAAGGTTTCATATATAAATAGTGATTATTATAAGAGAGGAGAAGGATCAACAGAATATGATTTTGAACGGAAAAATATTTTAACTTATTGTCTTTTAGGTGATCCTGAAGTTGATATTTTTACTAATAAGCCAAGAAAAGCATTAAACCCATTTATAGAAAATATTTATGAAGGTCAATTAGTTAGTCTTGTTATTAAAGATATAAATAATCAGTTAGTTCCAAATGCAAGAGTCCATTTTAAAACTTTAGATGGCATATATTACACTGTATATGCAGATGTTAATGGAGTAGTAAAGTTTAGAGTTCCTACGCAAACTACTCAACTATATAATGTGTTGATTACGGGACATAATTTAATACCTTCTAATTTTAGTTTTATAACTTCGATAGATAATTCAATGCCTGAATTAAGTAAAGTGGATTGTGTTCCTCAAGACCCAACTACATCAGATACTCTTTATTTTAATATCGAGGCTTTTGATAATTTTTCTGGGCTAGAAAGTGTCTATCTGTTCATTTCTAAAGATAATTTTAAACATTATACAAATTACAGTATGTCAAATGGAATCTTTGATGATGATAGTATGTTTATGCTCGAGACTGATAAGTTGAAACCTGGAAGATATTCCTACCTTATTATTGTAAGAGATTATGCTAATAACACAAACATT
>CAYSZJ010000036.1:10213-33856 GCA_964435435.1 uncultured archaeon | reverse complement strand
TATAATAATTTTTAATTGATATTAATTTGTTTTAAAGTTAGTTCTAATTAATATTAGAGTTACTTATAATGAATCTTAATAATTGGAAAAAATGGGTATATATCTTCCATATGATTGGGTGCGCCCTATTTATATTATTTACAATCTTAGGCATGGTGTTTTATGCAGGAGGTACTTACAATGACCCTACTACTCCTGGTTATTCTTTTTTTGCAAACTTTATTAGCGATATAGGTCGCACTGTATCACATTCAGGAGATTCAAATTTTATCGCTTTTCTTTTTTTTAGTATAGCATTTTTCATAGTTGGCATCTCGTTAGTACCCTCATTTTTAGCGTTTTCAATTTTCTTTAGAAAAGATCACTTCCTACGATGGATTAGCATCACTGGATCTATTTTTGGAATTTTCACTGCTTTTTGTTTTGCAGGAATTACTTTTGTTCCGTCTGATATAAATCCTGCAGGACATATCTTTTTTGTTTATGGAGGTTTTCTTTCAGGGCTGGTACCGTCAATCTTATATACAATCATCATTTTTCTTAAAAAAGAATATCCTTCACGATATGCTTTTAACTTTATGATATTTGCGATAATTCTAGTTGTATATGTAATACTATTATTTGCTGGTCCTGATAATTTGGTAATCCAAGTAACAGGGCAAAAAATTGTACTATATAGTTTTGCTTTATGCTTATTCATCCATGGTTATGGCGGATGGAAGTTTGAAAAAGAAAGAATTAATAAAGAATAACAGGAAATAAATATTTTTATTTATTCATATTCGATTGTACTTGGTGGTTTATTAGATATATCATAGACAACGCGATTAATGCCTTGTACTTCATTAATAATTCGGGTTCCAATTTTTTCTAACAAATCCATATCGAGTTTAGCGAAATTTGCTGTCATTACATCAATGGACTCAACCGCTCTAATGGCACATATATTTTCGTATGTTCTATAATCCCCCATGATGCCTACAGTTTTTAAGGGGAGAAACACACAAAACGCTTGCCATAAGCTCTCATATATACCCGCTTTCTTTATTTCTTCGATCAAAATCTCATCTGCATCTCTTAATATCTCGAGCTTTTCCTTATCTATTGGACCAATAATTCTAACTGCTAACCCAGGTCCAGGGAACGGATGTCTAGTGATAATTTCTTTAGGAACACCCAATTTCATACCAATTCTTCTAACTTCATCTTTATATAAATCTTTCAATGGTTCGATAATTTCCAACTTCATATTATCTGGGAGAGTTAAGTTATGGTGTGATTTAATTTTTGCAGAAGCCTTACTCGTAGTACTAGTTTCTACTCGATCGGGATAAATAGTACCTTGGGCTAAAAACTTAATATCTGGATATGCTTTTTCTAGTTCAATAGTCTTATTCTCAAAAACTTCAATAAATGCATGGCCAATAATACGGCGCTTTTCCTCTGGGTCCTCGACACCTTTAAGTCTTTCTAAGAATAAGTACTCAGCATCAATGTAATGAAAGTTCTTAAAATTTAGTATATTTCTAAAAGTGTCTTGGACTTCTTTATGTTCATTTTTTCTCAAAACACCATTGTTTACAAAAATACTATGTAGTCTATCTCCAATTGCTTTATGTATTAAAACTGCCGTAACTGAGGAATCAACACCCCCGCTTAATCCTAAGATCACTCTATTATTTGGACCTATTTCATCTTTAATGTTGTCAATAGTTCGCTCAATCCAATTTTTTAATTTCCATTCTTTTTTACATTGAGCAATTTTAAAGATAAAATTTCCTAGTATAATGTTTCCTTTAGGAGTATTTACTACTTCAGGATGAAATTGAACCCCATATAACATTTTTTCTTCATTTCCATAAGCAGCAATTGGGCAAGTTTCCGTTTTAGCATAAATTTTAAATCCATCTGCTATTTCTATTATCTGATCTCCATGTGACATCCATACGATTTCATTTGCTTTTAATGAGTTGAATAATACACTTTCTCTTTGAATTTCTAAACTTGTTTTACCATATTCTTTTTTTTCTTTTGGTTCTACTTTTCCTCCTTCCATATGCATTATCAAATGATGACCATAACAAATTCCTAAAACTGGAATTTTATTATTAATGGTAAAACGAAAAAATTCTTTAGATAGACTTTTTTCTTCATAAACACTACCAGGTCCACCTGAGAGAATTATTGCCTTAGGCATCATTTCCTTAATTCTGTCAATATTGATATTAAAAGGTAAAATTTCAGCATACACACCTAAGTTTCTAATACGTCTAGTTATTAGGTGACAGTATTGCCCGCCGAAATCTATAACAATAACAGTATCCATAATAAGAAACAGTTTTTTATACAGTTTTTAAATTTTAGTTGAGATTCTATTTAATCAAATGAAAATATTTTAAATTTAATATTTAATAAGCTTTTCAAAAAAATTAATTTTTCGAAATAATCACACATTTTTTCTAAGTTAAAATCTTTTATAAATTAGATATTTAGGAACTATTTAAAACTAATAGAATATATATAAAACATTTTTCCTTATTTATAATCAATGAAATTGGGGAAATAATTCCCGTAACTAATATATTTAATAATACAATTTTTTTAGATTGAATTATTCCATCAATTAGAAAATGAATTTGTCCCAAGCAAATTTAAAATTTTTGAGGATTGCTAATGCCCTATAAAATATTAAAAAAAATTCAACTTGGAAATAGTGGTACCTTATATGAAATTGATATCAATGCTCCTCTAATTGCTAAAAAGGCATTTGCTGGCAACTTTGTGTTAATTCGAATAAATGAGAAAGGTGAAAGAATCCTTCTTACTATTGCTGATTATAATCGAGAACAAGGGATCATTACGATCGTTTTTCAAGTTGTTGGAAAATCTACACTATTGCTTTCTCATAAGAATGTTGGTGATGAAATTTTAGATTTTGTAGGACCACTTGGAAATAAAATTCATGTTGAAAAATATGAAAATCCCGTTGTTATAGTTGGTGGGGGTGTTGGTATTGCTGAATGTTATCCACAGGCAAAAGAATTGAAAAACGCAGGAAATAAAGTTATATCGATTATAGGTGCAAAAACAAGTGATTTATTATTTTGGAAAGATAAAATGAATGCAGTTAGTGATAGATTGATTACTTGTACAAATGATGGGACTGAGGGAATAAAGGGATTTGTAACTAAACCTCTAAAAGACTTGTTAGAAAAACAAAAAATAAGTATTGTTATCACAATTGGCCCTTTAATTATGATAAAAAATGTTTCTCTTCTCACAAGCGGAACTGAAGGACTACCTAAGGTAAAAACATATGTGTCTTTAAATACAATAATGATTGATGGGACAGGAATGTGTGGAGGGTGTCGATTCTCAACCAAAAATGGAGAAATATTTTTTGCTTGTGTTGATGGTCCAGCTGTAGATGGGCATATAGTAAATTTTGATAATCTTTTAAATCGTGCAAACAGATTTATTGAACAAGAAAAACGATCATTAGAACAATATCAACATAAATGCAAGGTCATATAAAAAAAGGAGGGTGAAACTTCTTAAAATGGAGCGAGAATATCCTTTAATAAGAATTTTACTTGAGAATAAAGAGAGTATTTTAAAAACTGAAAGGTATAATGAACGTGAATTTGATAATTTCATTGAGTTACTTACTGAAGCAGAAAAAGAGCGCCAAAGAATTTTAGAAAAAATTAAAGAGATAGGCTCAATAGATCATCAGAGATTAAAAGAAGATTTAGGGACCACAGAGAAAGCATTAATTTATAATTTAGAATATTTAAAAGAATTAGGATTTTTGGAATTTCTTGGAGAAAAATCAAGATTTTTTCAAAAAGTGATAGAAGAAAATGAAAAGAAAGGCTTATTTCCTAATGTATCAATAATTAGGGATAAAAACCTATGTTGTGGCTGTGGTTTATGTGATACTATTTGTCCTGTAAATGCTATAAATTATACTGGGAGTACATTTGAACTTAAAGAAGAAATATGTATAAATTGTGGTTTATGTTTTCTTTGCTGTCCAAGGTCCTTCTTTCCAAAGAATCTAAAAAGAATTAGACAGGATACTGAATCAGATGCCAAGTTTTCTGAACAATTAAATTATTATTATGAAGTCTATTCTGCCCAAACTAATGATGATCGAATTAAACCAATTGCTCAAGACGGGGGAATTGTCACTACCTTACTTAAAACAGCTTTCCAAGAGAAATATATAGATGCTGCTATCGCTGTAAGCGTGTCAGATGAACCACATAAGCCCCTACCGGTCTTAGTTGATAATGAAGAAGAATTATTGAGAACTTCTGGTACTAAATATACCAATTCTCCCTCCCTAAGAATATTAAATACTTCTAAAAAGTATAAAAAGATTGCTGTAGTTGGTACACCTTGCATGATGGAAGCACTTAAGAAAATTTCATTTTATCCTTTGAATAAACCCTTTTATGAAAATATCACCCTAAAAATTGGACTATTCTGCATGGAATCATTTAATTATGATCAAGTAAAAGAACTGATGAAAAATGAATTTCAATTATCTCTTAATAATATAAAAAAAATGGATATTGATAAAGGGCGCTTTTTTATTTTTCATAAAGATAATTCTATTTCTACTATGCCTGTAAAAGAACTTCAAAAACATGGTAGATTAGCATGTTTTTTTTGTGATGATCTCACCTCAGAACAGGCAGATATTTCAATAGGTTCTATTGGTTCCGAACCTGGTTGGTCAACAGTTATTATAAGAACTAAAAGAGGGGCGGATCTATTTCAAAAAGCATTAAATCTTCAATTAATAGAAAAGAAAGAGATTAAAGAGGATAGAACAGATTTTATTTCTCTAAGTAGAATTGCAAAATCAAAGCAAAAAGTCTATAAGGAGAGATATAGGCCAAAAATGATTGAACAAGACCCAAATATAAGAACCTCTAATTTTCAAGAAGTACCGAAAGGATTAACGCAAGAAATGGTAAAACTTGAAACAGAAAGGTGTCTCCAATGCGGAAGACCTTTATGTGTTGATGGATGCCCGGTTAATATAAACATCCCTAAATTTATAAGATTATTAAAAGAAGAGAATCTTATTGAAGCTATTCATGAAATGAAGACGTATAATTTATTACCAGCTATTTGTGGAAGAGTTTGCCCACAAGAAATTCAATGTGAAGAAAAATGTCTTTTAAATAATCTTGGTGAACCTATTTCTATTGGATATTTGGAGAGATTCATTGCTGATTGCGAAAGGAAAAACCAGTTAAAAGAATGTCCTGACTGTCAACCTCCAAAAAATATAAAAGTTGCTATTATAGGAGCTGGACCTGCTGGTTTAACTTGCGCTGGAGAACTTGCTATGAGAGGTTATGATGTTACAATATTTGAGGCTTTTCATACTGGAGGAGGAGTACTAGCTTATGGTATTCCAGAATTTAGATTACCAAAAGAAATTCTAAAAGAAGAAATTGAAACGTTAAAAATGCTCGATGTTAAAATTCAATATAATTCTATTATAGGGAAAACTTTAACTTTAGAAGAATTAAAGCAGATGGGATATAAAGCAATTTTTATCGGAGTAGGTGCTGGGCTCCCAATGTTTCCTAGAATTCCAGGGTTGAATTTAAATGGTGTTCTAACAGCAAATGAATTCCTCACAAGAGCAAATCTAATGAAAGCTTATAGATTTCCAGAGTATGACACTCCGATTAAGGTTGGCGAAATTGTAACAATCATTGGTGGAGGTAATACTGCTCTAGATGCTTCTAGGGTTGCTAAACGATTAGGTGCCAAAAAAGTAATAGTCATTTATAGGAGATCGGAATATGAGATGCCAGCAAGAAGAGAGGAATATCATCATGCTGTAGAAGAAGGGATTGAATTTCAATTTTTAACTAATCCTAAAAAGTTTATAGGGGATGAAAATGATGCCGTAAAAGAAATCGAGGTTATTAAAATGCGGTTAGGTGAACCTGATGAATCTGGGCGTCGTAGACCTATTCCAATTGAAGATTCTGAATATATAATAGAAACAGATACTGTAATAATAGCAATTGGTACAACTCCCAATCCGATATTAATTAAATCACTTCCTGAATTAAAACTTGATAAATGGGGATATATTGAGACTGATGAAAATAATAATACTAATTTAGAAGGGATCTATGCTGGTGGAGATATAGTGACTGGAACTGCTACCGTTATTTCTGCTATGGGTGCTGGAAAAAAAGCAGCTGCTGCTATAGACGAGTATCTGAGTCATAAATTCGGATTAGGTGAAAAATAACGTAATGATTAAAGATAAATTACGTCAAAGACCTTGGTTATATTAATAAATACAAATTTTTAATTTCTTAAATTCTAATTTCCCAAATCTTTCCCATAGAAAAGATATATTGATATTATTTTATATAATAAATTATTATTCAAATTAAATAAAAAAAATACAAATTCATTCAGAATAATTCTATTTATTAACTCTGAAATTGAAATTAATTCAACATCATTATTAATATGATTAATAAGAGTGAAATTTAAGATGACTGAAGAATTAGATCCTTTTAAGATCTCTCAAAAACAACTTTATAAGGCTTGCAAAATTAGTGGTTGTGTTAGTGATGTTTATAACGCATTGAGTGAACCGGAAAGGTTTGTTGAAGTAAAAATCATTATGAAAATGGATGATGGTTCATTAAAAACCTATAAAGGTTTTAGATCTCAATATAATTCTGCTAGAGGTCCTATGAAAGGGGGTATCAGATGGCATCCTGATGAAAGTGCATCACTCGTTAGAGCATTATCTGCCTGGATGACTTGGAAATGTGCATGTGTAGATATCCCTTTAGGAGGCGCTAAAGGTGGTATAATTGTCAACCCTAAAGAATTGACTAATAGGGAACTTGAATTACTTGCTAGAAATTATATAAGGCAACTTGCAGATTTTATTGGCCCTAATATTGACGTACCAGCGCCTGATGTTTATACAAATCCTCAAATTATGGCATGGATGATGGATGAATATGAAAAAATCATGCGTAAGCATGTTCCATCAGTTATTACAGGTAAACCTTTACCTTTAGGCGGTAGTGCAGGAAGGTTAATTGCAACAGCTAAAGGAGGTGCTTTTTGTATTAGAGAAGCTGCAAAAGACATTGGATTAAATCTAAATGGAGCTAAGGTTGTTATACAAGGATTTGGAAATGCAGGTTCATGGGCTTCTAGAATTTTAACAAAAGATTTAAATTGTAAAGTAATTGCTATATCTGATTCTAAGGGAGGAATATACAACAAGAATGGGCTTGATCCAAATAAAGTTTTAGAACAAAAAGAAAAAACATCAACAGTATTAGGTGTAAAAGATACTCAAGAAATCACAAATGAGGAATTATTAGAATTAGAATGTGATATATTAATTCCTGCTGCGCTAGAAAATGTTATTACCAAAAAGAACGCGAACAAAATAAATTGCAAAATCCTTGCAGAACTTGCAAATGGACCAACTACACCTGCAGGAGATGAAATTTTATTTAATAATGGGGTTCTCGTAATTCCTGACTTTTTATGTAATGCTGGAGGAGTTACTGTTTCATATTTGGAAATGGTTCAAGGCTATTATCAATACTTTTGGTCTGAAGATGAGGTACTTACATCATTAGATCGTACGATGACTAAAGCATACCATGAAACTGTTGAAAAAGCAAAAGAATATAATACTCATAACCGATTGGGTGCTTATACAATAGCAGTTGATAGGGTTATAAATGCTATGAAATTGCGCGGTTGGATATAAAAAAAATTGCTGAAAAATTTTTATAAATTCATAGGATTTTTATAAAATTCATATAATTTTTTACTCCTATTTCTTAATATTATTAAAAAAAATTTAATTTTAAATATTTATCAAAATATTAGCTAATTATAATTGAAATAATTCGTGTTGTAAAAATTTTGATTGATATTAATCCATTTGAAAGTGCTAAAAAGAAACTTGATATTGCCGCAAGATTAATAGATTTAAATCCAAACACATTAGAATATCTAAAAAAAGTAGAGAGAGCGTTAATCGTTTCTATTCCTGTACTTATGGATGACGGTTCTCTTAAAATTTTTGAAGGATATAGGGTTCATCACTCAACCTTAAGAGGCCCAGCAAAAGGAGGTATAAGATATTCTCCAGATGTTACTCTTGACGAAATTAAAGCTTTAGCGTTTTTAATGACCTTTAAAACAAGTCTTTTAAACTTGCCTTTGGGAGGTTCTAAAGGTGGTGTTTGTATAGATACTAAAAAATTTTCGAATAGTGAATTAGAAAAATTAACTAGAAGATATACTGCTGAGATTATTAATATGATTGGACCCGATATAGATATTCCAGCACCAGATATGTATACAGATTCAACAACTATGGCTTGGATCATGGATACATATAGTATGCAAAAAGGACGAACCATTCCAAGTGTGGTAACTGGTAAACCTATTGAAATTGGAGGTTCTGTAGGAAGAATTGAAGCCCCTGGAACAGGAATAACATATTTGCTAGATCACTTGTGCCAGAGACTAAATTATGATTTAACAAAAATGAAAGTTGTAATCCAAGGGTTTGGGAAAGTAGGATCAGTTGTTGCTAAGCAATTATGTACAACTAATTGTAATATAATTGCAGTTTCTGAAAAAGAGGGGGGAATATTTTCGCCTGATGGCTTAGATATTGACGATTTAATTTCATGGAAACAACAAGGAAATCTATTAAAAGATTATGAAGGAAAAAATATTAATCCAATAACTAATGATGAATTACTAAAAACCAAATGTGATGTTTTAATTCCTGCTGCTGTTGAAAATCAAATATATAGCAAAAATGCGGATAAAATAGATTGCAAAATTATATTGGAAGGTGCAAATAGTCCAACAACTTCCCAAGCAGATGCAATCTTGAATGAGAAAGGAGTAATTATCGTTCCAGATATTCTAGCAAATAGTGGGGGTGTATGTGTTTCATATTTTGAATATATACAAGACATCCACAGCTATTTTTGGGGATTAGATCGTGTTAATAGAGAAATGAAAAATATTCTCATTAAATCTTTTGAAGATGTCTCTACAATTTCAAAGGAAATGCATACATCACTCAGAACAGCAGCATTTGCTATTGGAGCAAAAAGATTAGCGAAAGCACATGAATTAAGAGGTCTATTTCCATAATCTTTTATAATCAAATCTTAAAGATTGATTAAATCTGTGATTTAAATAAATTTTAATATGATTAAAAAAGTATTTCAAAAAAAAATAAGCAAAGGTTACCAGATTTAAAATTTAAAAATACAGTTTAAGAAATTAGAATAATAACAAAAATATTGGAGTTAAATAAAATGGCAATAAATCCTTTTGAAATAGTCCAAAAACAGATAGATATAGTATTAGAAGAAATAAGCTTAGATCCTAATATTGGTCAGTTTTTAAAAAGAATTGAGCGTTCATTAATTGTTTCGATTCCAATTATGATGGATGATGGGCAAATGAAAATTTTTGAAGGATATAGAGTACATCATTCTACAATACGAGGACCAGGAAAGGGTGGTATAAGATATTCTCCACATGTTAATCTCGATGAAGTTAAGGCTCTAGCAACTTGGATGACATGGAAAACAAGCCTTTTAAATCTACCTTTAGGAGGAGCTAAAGGGGGTATATGTGTAGATCCCATGAAATTATCTAAAAAAGAATTAGAAAGACTAACAAGAAGATATACAGCTGAAATAATTAATATTATCGGACCAGATATAGATATTCCTGCACCTGATATGAATACTAATGCTCAAGTTATGGCATGGATTATGGATGTATATAGCATGCAAAAAGGAAGAACGATTCCTGGAGTTGTGACTGGAAAACCAAGAGAAATAGGTGGATCTGTGGGTAGAGAAAGCGCTACTGGTATGGGGTTGTTTTATGTGCTTCAAGCATTCTATAATAAATTAGATAATGATTTAAAATCGATGAGTATTATAATTCAAGGATTTGGTAATGTTGGAGGGTGGATTGCTAATATATTATATAATTATGGTAGTAAAATTCTTGCAGTTTCAGATATATCAGGCGGAATTTATTCTGAAAATGGGCTTAATATTAAAGAATTATTAGAATGGCGAAACCAAGGAAAATTCCTGAAAGATTTTCAAAAAAATAATCATAAGCATATTACAAATGAAGAATTACTTACACAAGAGTGTGATGTTTTGATTCCAGCAGCCTTAGAGAATCAAATAACTGAAATTAATGCCGATAAAATAAATTGCAAGATTGTATTAGAAGGTGCAAACGGCCCTACAACTCCAGATGCGGATAAAATTCTATATAATAAAGGAATTTATGTAATTCCTGATATTTTAGCTAATTCTGGTGGTGTTTGTGTATCTTATTTTGAATATATTCAAGATATTCATAGTTACTTTTGGGATTTAGAACGTGTTAATCAAGAACTTAAAAAAATTATTGTAGACGCATTTGAGAATGTATATAATATCTCAAAAGAAAGAAATCTGCCCTTAAGGACAGCCGCTTATATAATTGCCCTTTCTCGTGTAGCAAAAGCTATTGAATTAAGAGGTATTTTTCCATAATTATAAAATTAGTTGAGATTAGAAAAGAGAATCAGATATACGGTATTATTCTATATTTTTTCCTTTTTTATTAGCCATAAAGTGTAGCTAAAATTGTTTAGTAGATCGCTGCAATAATAACAATGGTATGAAATTACAACCTCTTTTCATTTTTAATTGTTATATCGGTGTCTATTGAGCTCATACTTATATTATTATAATTTTTTCTATTTATCTCAATCTAAAATTTATATAATTAACTTATACTCAGAAATTAGAATTTTACTTTAGATTAAATTTAAAAATATAATAGACGATTATAGATCTAATTATAAAATTAATATAAGTAGAATGAAATTATCCTTTAAAGTTATTATTGTTGGACCTGGCGCGGTAGGTAAAACAAGTCTACTAAACAGGTTTGTGCATAACGAATTTACTTTAAAATATAAATTAACTATTGGTGTTGATTTTTTAACTAAAACTATAGAATATCAACCATTAAAATTCGCTAAACTCCAAATATGGGATATAGGAGGTCAAGAAAGATTTAAATTTCTACATCGTAGCTTTTATGATGGCGCATTGGGTGCATTGCTTGTATTTGATCTTACAAGACAACACACATTTTCAAGTATGAAAATTTGGCTTTCAGAAATGCGCAGTATTATAATAAATAATATACCTAAAGTAATAATAGGGAATAAATCTGATTTAATTCCTGAAATTGGTCAGATTAGAGATCGGAATGAAGTAGAAAAATATGCAAAAAATGAAGGTTGTTTATATATTGAGACATCAGCTAAAACTGGGGAAAATGTTGAAAAAGCTTATCTCGAACTTACGAATCACATGGTAAAAAAGGAAGAGAAAAAATAAAGAGAAATGCAAAGTAATGCAAGATAATTTTATTTTTTAATATCTTCTCTCTTTTATTTATTAAACAAAAATTACTGACAAAATCATTAAGTAGATCGATGCGAGTCCAATATGTATGAGAGCAAAAGTGGATCCAGTAATAAGTAAGCGTTTATAGTTTAGATTATCTACTCCTGAATCTTGAGCAATTTTCAAAGTCATCATATCGCAAGCAGCACCTTGAGGTATAATATTTCCACCAAGATTTATACCAATTATAAAAGCAAATAATAATGGAACTGATTCAAAAGGGGCTGCGATTAAAGTCATGATTATTGTATTAAAAATTAATGCAGTTGGAGTATTTGCAGCAAATCCACTCACAAAACTAACAATTATTAAAATTAAGAATGATAGGAGCATTGGAGAAAATATCTGAAAAGGGATATTTTCAAAAATTTCGGTAAATCCAGCTTGAACTAAGCATTCTATAACTACATACAGCGAAATAAAGAAGAATATTATTTCCCATTCAATATCTTTTAAAAGTTCACTCATGGGTTTTTTAGTGAAATTTCTATTGACTAAGACTAAAATTAAAGTCGAAACAACCGCAGTTAAATATAGAGGTACAGGTAATGCAACAAATAAAATAATCATTGTAATAATAGCTATGCTATTAAGATAAAACATCTTTTTATTTTTTATCATAACATCTGTGTCTATTAAATCTATGACAAATCTCTTCTGTTGTTCCTCTATTTTTGGTTCTTTTGAAAGAATAAACCTATCTATTAAAAATACGGTAAAAAGAAGTAGTAAAAATGAAAAAATCCAAAAATATTGAATAAAGTAAAGTGTATTAAGATTAAAAGCTGTTGAGATGATAATATTTTCTCCACTTGAAAATGGAGTTATGATAGATCCAATATTAATACAAATTGTCATTCCTAAAAGATATGTTCCAGATCTTATTTTTAAGAAGTTACAAAGTCGGATTACAATGGGTGCTAATATTAACACGACAACCACATCACTTATTATAGCTGCTAATAGTGTTGTTATTATACATAGTAGCCAAAAGAAAATCCTTTGATCTCCCTTTGATATTTTAAAAAGTTTCACAGCAATGTATTCTAAAATATTAGAATCCTGAGCAATTTTTGTTATAATGCTCATACTTAATATTATAATAATTGCTGGCCATTCAATACTAACAATAAAGACTTCTAAATCTGTTCCCTTAACTAAAAATGTAATTGAAGCCGCTGTAAAACAACATAAAAGGGAGATAGCAACGAAATCTAAATTGGGTCTCGTATAACTTAGAATAATGATTCCGAAAATAACAAAAATAATTATTAATAATACAAGATCCATTCTAATTTAAAGTGATATTCGTAGAATCAATTAATATTGTAAATAAACAGCGTTTAATAAATCTAATTAAAATCTACAACTTTTAATTTTATGGTAAAAACATCAAATAGATTAATGTATTTGATAAAATCTCTTTGCTAATTCTTTTTAATATCCAAAAATTTGAAAAAAATAATCGAAAGTTATTTTAATAAGAATAGTTGAATCAGAAAAATAAATAAATTCAAATCGTTTAAGAGTTTAAAATTAGATAAAATATAATCAAAAATATTTTCTTCAATAAAATATTTTAGACATGTATAAAAACCCTCTTGATTTTTAAGGATTTCAACAATTTTTTTGATTAAATTGATTAATTGATTTTCAACAATAAGCATATCACAATTCGTTGGATTAATATTTATAATATTAATACCAGTTTTTCTCTGAAAATTTATTTTACATAATTCTGGATTCTTTTTCACAATTTCAAGGTTTTCATAATTTTGAAACATCTTCTCTATTTTTTTATAAATTTTTCCTTTTTTTTTATTAGATAAATGCCCTTCAATTACATTAATAACTAAATTTAAAGTTTGCTGAAAAATCCCTAACATATCGAAAAATTCAGCAACTGTTGTTATTTTTTCTGCTTGTTTCCATTGAGTATAGAACTCATCAATTATTTTCTCAAATGGTTTATATATCTCAACATTTCCCGCCCATTTACTCCCCCAACGATTCTTCTCATTTGCATATTGTCGAATGAATGTATGCCGTATTACATCTAAACGAGCTCTTAATATATCTCCACTTACTCCTTTAGAATCTGCACCAATAAATAATAAATTGGTGTCTTTATCTTGAATATATACCCATCTTAAACCACCCATCTCTATTGAATCTATACCTTGTTTAAATTCAACTATTGTAAATTGATTCAAAGCTGTAAGAAGTCCTGATACTAAATCTTCATTTACGGGAAATTTCATATAGGGTTTATATACCAATGTAATTCCTGAGTCACTTTCCATAATCCAGATATTCATTTTTCAACCCTTGCTTTTCAAAAAACTCCAATAAATGTTAATTTATTATAATAATTAATATCTTACTTCTTATATTTATAATAAATCATTCAAAGAGTTTGATTTTAACCAACGTTCTAATTTTCTTAACATTTCAGTTATTTTAGTTCTTAAAGTAAATTCTGCTGCACTTTTACCGATTAAATTAATAAAATCACTGCTTAAGGTAAAATTATTAATAAAAACCCCTATTTTTGATTTAATTGGAGTTAATTCTTTAATTCTTAAATGACCCTCTAATTCTCTAACATCTTTATTATTTCTAACGTTCAGTTCAATCAACCGCCCTTTTCCTTCAGATTGTTCTCCTCTATCTTGTAAAACTAATTCTCCCTCCATTTCAACTGGAATTTTGACAATCTCATCAGTTATTTTGCTATATAATACATTAGGAGCAATAAATTTGGCTTCCATTTTTTTAGTGGGGTTAATAGTAATCCAAAACTCTTCTTTATACAGTCCTCTAATAAAATCCTCCTTATTACAATTCTCTAATTCTACAACCTTAGAAATTATATTTGCACTCACGAAAATCTAATCTTACTCTTATGTACTTAAATAATTATAATCTAGAAAGCTTATAATTGTTTATATCTTTCTTTGTTTAATATTTTTAATTATTAAAAGTCCAACATTAAGAAATGCCTCAGTCTTCCTCTGATTTAATCATTTTTAAACATAAATCATAACTTAAGTATTTTCATCATAGGCATATAAATTAATAAAAAAATAGGAATGTTTATACAAATAAATTAAGTTAATACTTACTCTTGGACAAACCTAAATAATCTACTTTTAACTAAGTCATTCTCTTCTTTACATTTAGGACAAATCCAGATCTTATCATTTTTTTTAACTGAATTGATACAATCATGACAGATTGCAATATCACATATACAATAATAAGTTCTATCCATAGAATCTTTGCAACTCTTGCCGCAAGTAAAACAAATTGGTGGAGTTCGTTCTGTCATTTTTAATTTAAACAACTTATTTTTTTTATTCTTTATTATACTTTTAGTTCTAAGTAATATATTACTTTAATTATTGAATATAAAATTATAATATGGATAAAGTAAGATCAGGAATTCGATTATTAGCATTATTTAGCATTTTTTTTATTTATAAAGCAATTATAGGAATAATTGAAAATAATACCAATGAAGTTATTTTATGGTCATTAATTACTGTTGTTTATATAATTTCTCTAGTAATATTGTATATTATAATTAAGAAGTGGGAAAAGGAACAAAAAATATAACCATTATTTCTTTTTCTTCAAAAACCCTGGAATCATTCCATCAATCCCGAGATTCTTCAAAATGGTATCTCTTACATTCATCTGAATTGTTAAATCCGACATATTTTTCATGGCATCCTCTAATGCTTTTGAGAATTTTTCACTCGCTTCTTTTATGGCTTGAGAAGTTGAATTTAAAGATTCCCTAATAACAAGATTGGTCTCATGTAATTCTTCTGTTAATTTTTCCATGCTGTTTCGCATATCAGAAAGTTCTTTTTTTAACTCTTTTAATCCAGCCATTTTTTTCCATTATTCTCGTTGTTAAGCTAAATATATATTTAATATTTATTAAAATTATTAAATAGCATAGAAAATTTACCAATTCTGAAATTATTTAAAAATTTTTTAAAAAAATTGGTTTAATTTTAAAGGAGATTCCCACTAAATATACTTACGCCAAAAATCCATTTATTTATAAGAAGGGAATCCCTGTTATGCTTAATTCTGATGATCCATCAATCCAAGACTCTGATTTAACTGATGATTATTTAAAAGCAATTCGATATTTTAATTTAACTCTTGAAGACTTAATAAAAATTAATAAAACTGCAATAAATTCTGTTTTTCTACCTGAAAAAGATAAACATAAGCTACATACAGAATATTTAAAGCAAGTTAACAGTTTCAAAGAGAAAAATAACTTAATTTCATACTTAACACTATATTCTTATTATTAATAACAATAATATATTTATTTCTTCAATAGATTTTAAATATAAAAACACAAAAACAGATTAAAATCATGTCAGAATGGAAAGAAAAATTAGACAGTTCAAAAAAAGACGAATTCTTTTGCACAGGATGAGGTATAATTGATGGAATTATTCGATATATTAAAAATATCAAAAATAGACGCCATAAGAAAAGAATTTCAAAAAATTAAAACAAATCTCAAGGATTAGATTTAAAAAATATTAGGAACTAATCTTATGAATTCAGCCAAGAATTCGAGATTATATCTTATTGTTTCACCTTTTTATATTAAATTAATAAAAGTTAAACTGTTTTTATAAAAAATTCACATTCTGATAGTAGCTTTTATTATTTATAATCGCTACCCTTTAATCTTTAGTTTACTTCGAAATATTAGAAAATTAAAAGGTGCTTGTTAAAATGGCTAAACAGAGAGATTATATTAGTATTGAGTATGACGAAAACTGTTATAATACCAGTTGATCTTTTATTGATATGTGGTATCGAAGAGCACGCAAACTCCAAAAATTAAAAGAAAAACAGAGTAAAACAAATAATAAATAGAATCTCAAAAAATTAAATCAAAAATGGTAGGATTTAATTCTATGTTCTGCGTGAACAAGAGATTTAATGATTAAAAATTAATTTTCTATTCTTTTTATGAGGTTATGTGTGTTGGCGTATTCGATCCTTCTCCAACTTTCCTATAAGTGAATCCCTTTTCCTCAACAAATTTTTTCTTAAAGATATTTCTGCCATCAATAATAATAGGTGTTTTCACTTTATTCTTTAAATCATCAAGATCAATATCATAATACTCACTATGTTTTGTGGCAAAAATGAGAACGTCAGCTCCAGAAACAGCTTTATTAAAATCATTTGTTAATTCTGTAGCATTGTAATCTCGCGGTTTCACATAAGGATCATGCGCAATAAATGTTATGTTGTGAGAATGATACCTATTTTTTAAGAATTTGACAATATTTTCAGTTGGTGTATTACGAGTGTCATCTGTATTTGCCTTGTAAGAAACCCCTAATAAAGTAATTTTGATATTGTCTACTACTTTTCGTGATTCTCTAAAAGTATCTTCCATCAATTCTATTATATGACGAGGCATGGAATCATTCAATTCTCTTGCTTTTAGCAAAATATCAGAATTGAATTTATGTTCCGTGTACGTGCGATGACCATATTCGAGTAAATGAGGATCCTTTGTAAGACAATGACCTCCAACCCCTGAACCAGGATAATGCATCATTCGATCATGCCTTTGGTTAATTAATTCGATAATCTCGAATATATTTCTGTTAAAATCTTCACATAATAATGCCATTTCATTTGAAAAGGCTATGTTAACATCCCTATAAGTATTTTCAATACATTTAGTTAATTCTGCTGTTAATGTATCAGTTACTCTTAATTCCTTCTTGACTACTTTTCCATATAAGAATTTTGTTCTGTTATTTGCTTCTTCACACCCTCCTCCAATTACTCGTTCCATATCAGTTATATATTCGATTAATTTCCCTGGCATAAGGCGTTCGAATGAAAATACTAAAAAAAAATCCTCTCCTCTCTTTAGTCCACTTCCTTCCTCTAATATCGGTTGGACAATATTGTTTGTTGTACCCGGTGCTACTGTGGATTCAATTATAATCGTAGTTCCTATTTTGATATGTTTAGATATTTCTTTAGAAACTTCTTTTAATGATTCATATCTAGGAACTTTAGAATCAAGGTCAACGGGGGTCTGTACGTCAACTAGAATAAAATCTGCATCATCCACATCATCATATTTGTCAGTAACCTTAAATTTTCCATTTTTTACAACTCTAACTATTAACTCATCTAAGCCTGGCTCCACTCCCTCAAATGGATTCTTTCCACTATTAAGCCAATCAATCTTCCACCCCGATCTTTTTGATCTTCGTTGAATTCCAGTAACATAAAAATTATCAACATCAGCTAATAATGCTGCCATTGGTATACCTACATATCCCATACCGATAACTACTATATTAGTCCTATCCATTATAATCACAGAGATATTATTTTTAGTTGATTAATATATCTGAATCCTAATTTATCTTCTAAACAATTGGTAATAATTAATATAATTCATAATTGAAAAAATTTAGGTAAATAAAAAGAAATTAAAAATTAAACTATTGGTTTTTATTTTTTGTATTTAGGTTTTACAGCTTTGAAAATACTAGCTATAACTGCTCCTCCTATAAAACCTCCTACATGAGCAAAATGAGCGGTCTGCCCTATGCTTAAGGGGTCAAGAATCGAGACAATCGCATAAGTTAATTCAGCTACAAAGTATGTTACAATAAAAACACCCGCACCCACTTTTCGCGCACCTGCTCCCGATAGAACATTAAATTTATTACCAGGATAAAGAATAGCATACACAGCCATAAGTCCAAATATCGCTCCTGAAGCTCCTAAGGAAGGAATATCTGCTAAGTATGGTCCCCATACTGGAATAATTATTGTGCTTAAAGCGTGAAGTAAAGTACCACACAATCCTGAAACAAAGTAGGTAAATAAAAATAAGAAATGCCCCATAGAATGTTCACAATTATCTGTTATTACAAGATAAAACCACATGTTCATGATTATGTGGACAATGTCGCCATGCATAAACATTGAAGTGATTAACGTCCATAACTTTTGACCTTCGAAGAATTCAGAAGGAACAAAAGCAGCCTCGATATGCATTTGCCCAGCAGGATCCAAAAACTGCCAGATAAAGACAATTATATTTGCGATTAATATAAGTACAGAGAAATATTGCTTAAAAAATGGAATTTTATCAGGTTCAGCTTCATATACCATTTTAATTAGCTCTCTTTAATATTTATGATTAGAATATCAATATTAAAGATAAATCCCTTGAAACTATTTAAAGGTTCTTCTAATACATACTAAATTTAGACTTCAAATTGAAGAAGAAATAGTATGAATAAATTATTAATAGAAATAAATTGAGGTTATTATTTCTTGCTTTCATCTAATAGCTCTTGAATTTTTTTCAAAAGCTCTTTACCAGAAAAGGGTTTCGTAATATATGCATCTGCGCCAAGTTTTTTTCCTTTTTGAACATCCTCATTAAAACTTTTAACTGTAAATAATACAACAAGAATATCTCTGTATTTTTCGTTATTCTTGATTTCTTCGAGAACGCTATAGCCACTGCGGCCAGGCATCATTATATCTAAGAGGATTAGGGCGATCTTATCATAGTTTTCTTCCACCATCTTCATGGCTTCTTTTGCATTGTTACTTGTGATTGTCTCAAAATCTCCCAATTTTAAGAACTTTTCCGTTAAGTTGACGATATTTATCCTTCGGGCTCAAATCGGGCACGAATCTGGCTCATCGTCAACTATGAGGATAGTATTTTTTCCAGACATAAGCAAATCCTAAATAAAATTTTTTGTCTTAATTTAATATATATTAATTTTTACTATGATATATTGAATTATGCATTTATATAAATGACCTTATTTTTTACATTTGTGATCATCATTGGTAAGAAAAAACAGACTCCCGAAATTTCCAGATGATTATATTAGTGATAAAGCTGAAGAATATGATAATTCAAGCTGGATGGAACGCAATCAGAAGAGAGCCACCTTATTAAGTATTCAATATCTTTACGACGAAAAATTAAGTGGTAAAGAAGACAATGGGATAAATATAGGAGATTCCTACCTAATTTTAGACTTAGGATGTGGCACAGGATTTTCATCTGAAATTATGATTGAAAATGGATTTAGAGTAATTGGAATAGATATATTAAGTGATATGTTATTAAAAGCAAGAGAAAAGAAAAAAAAATTTGAGAATTATAAAAGTTTAGAATTGATATTAGCAGATATTAATTTTTTACCAATAAAGGGAGATTCAATTGATCATATTATTTCAATTTCCTCCTATAATTTCATAGCGTATGGAAAAGACGATTACGGTGAAAAAGTTAAGCTTCTAAATAATACAGCAAATTATTTGAATAAAATTTTAAAAGAAAGAGGAAGAATTATTATTGAATTATATCCTAAGGATGATAAGGAACTAATACTTTTTAAAAATTCATTTATTACTAATGGATTTAAAGGCTATATGGTAAAGAATAGACCTTTTCAAAAATCAGGCCAAACCTTTTTACTATTAAAAAAAATATCTTAAAAATGGGAAAATGGGAACTTGTAAATTCTGTGGTAAAATTGATAGGAATATCTCTGAAGTACTACATGTATGTAGGGCTTGTATTTTAAATGGAGATTGGAATTTAATTGAACCTCATATTTTCCAAGTTCATAAACAAGTTCGGCAACTTGTAGATTTACCCGATAAACCTCCTAAAGCAGAGCGACCAAATATTAAACTAAAATGCAATTACTGTATAAATGAATGTTTTCTTTCTGAAAATGATGTAAGTTATTGCGGGTTAAGAAATATCCCGAGAAAGAATTCAGGGGAACTACCATTTCCAACAAAATCAAAGGGTTATATTCATGGTTATATAGATCCAAATCCAACAAATTGTTGCAATGCTTGGTTTTGCCCTGCTGGTACATCAGCGGGATATCCCGAATATTCTGATTTTAATGAACCCGAATTTGGGACATATAGCTACGCTGCTTTTTTGTATGGATGCACGTTTAATTGTCTGTTCTGCCAAAACGCCTCTCATAAATCTTTTTCTAATAAATTTCTATATGATGCTGAGACATTAGCAAACAAAATTGTAAAAAATGAGAAAATCACATGTATATGTTATTTTGGAGGAACTCCTGAAGCACAATTGCCATTTTCTATAAATTTATCTAACAAAATTCTTGAAAAAATCAAAAATAAAGGTAACAAACGAAAATTTAGAGTATGTTGGGAGATTAACGGAAGTGGGCGCAGAGATTTAAATGAAAAATGCATGGAAATTGCCATTAAATCAGGAGGTAATATTAAGTTTGATTTAAAAACGTTTAATGAAAGATTAAACTTAGCATTGTGCGGAGTCAGTAACAGAAGAACTCTTGAAAATTTCAAATTTTTAGCGGAGAAGTACTTTGGAACTAGAGGGAAAGACATGCCAGAGATGAGTGCGTGTACGCTGATGGTTCCAGGATACACTACTCAAGAAGAAGTTGAGCTGATTGCTGAATTTGTTAGTTCCATAAATGAAAATATTCCTTATAGTTTATTAATTTTTCATGGAGATTATCAAATGAGAGATCTAGGGATTACTCCTCGTAAACAAGCGTTAAAGAGTTTGGATATAGCAAAAAAGTATTTAAAAAACGTAAATTTAGGAAATAAATTTCTATTGGGGTTTATTTAAAAAAGTAAAAATATCTTTTTTGAAGTTTTGATGAAAAAATTTATTTAAGAGCAATTATTTAATAATTTATTCAGTAGCAATTAGAATGCTAAAGCTAAGGGTAAATTTTAAATATAACTTTTATTGGTGAGTAAAACATACAAAAAGCACGCATACGGTTGTCATCTACTCAATTGGATGCACTCAAATCAGTATGTGGGCAGATTGAAAGCGTATGTAATAACCAGGGTATCAGAAAGAACGGTCCTATCCCTCTTCCTACTAAAAGATTGCGTGTACCAGTAATGAAAGCTCCTAGTGGCCAAGGTACTAGTACCTGGGCAAAGTTTGAGATGCGAATTCATAAAAGACTTTTTGAAATTATCGCAAATGAGCGTAGTATGCATCTCATTATGAAAATCCAGATTCCTGAGTCTGTACTAGTTGAAATAGAGTTAATGTAATTTGGATTAATAATAACTTAGAATAGAATGTTTTTTCTTAGATCATAACTCTTCTAATTTAATTTGAATCGGTTCATTTGTTAATTTTGCTTTTTCATCGATTTCAATATTCTCAACATAATAAACATTTCCAAAAATTTCCGATCCTATACCAATTTTTACATTTCGTCCCTTAATATCTCTTTCAACCTGTATTCTAATAACATTTACATTATTTTTAGCAAATATACTTCCATGAATCTTATAATGTTGTTTTCTTATTTTTTCTAGATTTCCAATTATAACATCTTCAGCAACGACATTTCCTTCAATCTCAGTTGATCCATTGATATTAATACTCTTCTCAGAAGATAGATTTCCATTGATATCTGAAGAACCAGAAAGAGTGACTCCTTGCTCTCCTCTTACAAAATTCCCTCCTATAAATGTTCCTGATGCTATTAAAGACCCTTGAATAGTAACAATATTCCCCACTTGTGCTGAACCAGCAAAATCAGCACTTTCATCCCCATAAAGGAATCCTGCTACATTAAATGTACCTGAGCTACTAATATCTCCATGAACTGTAATATTACCGGATCCATTTAAAGAACCTGAAGATGTAAGTCCATTACATTCTAAATCTCCATTAATCTTTCCTGAACCAGATATTCGTATAGATTTATCTACTTTTCCTCCTGAAATTTTTGTAAACCCTGATACACTTATATGTTTTTCAAATTCTGTAAAATCTCCTGAACTACTCATAATAGCTCTTTTTTCAGTTTTTTCAATAGTATCATCATCTTTTTTTTCCATAAATTCAACCTTCTAAAATAATTGATTTACAGAAATATAAAATCAAATTTAATAAAACTTTTACTTATTTACTAGATTTTTAGAAAAAATATGTTTTTCAATATTTAGATTTAGGTGTTATAATTTTTTCTCTAAGGTCATAAATCATATTCATTAAGTAGTTAAAATAATAAAAAAAATAACAAGTATACAGATTCTTTTCCTTATCAAATTTATATCTTAGAGCTCTTATTTATAATGAAATAGTTATATGGGAATCTATAAATTTTTTTCCATACAGATTTAAATCGAAAAAGAATTATATTTTATTAAGAAGTTGAAAGGTTTTTCACTAATTATTATAGGAAGAATTTATTATGGCAGATTTTCATACAAAAACGTTTTATGGGCAAGAATCAAGTTTAATTATTACTAGTCCTGCAAAAATGGTTCCATACATCTTTTTAAGTTGTATAAAGAGAAAAGATAATGGAACTTGGGAACATACAACTGAAGGGGAAGGAAAAACCGTTAAAATGTCAATCGAAGAAATAATATGTATCTTGGAGGTCCTCCATAGAAGGAGTGCCAACTGGCGAGGATACCATATTTTCAAGGATCGCAAAACAGAGATTTATGTCGGCTGGGAAGATGAAAGTAGGCAAATTTTACAAATTAAACTAGGAGATTATATAAAAAAAGTCCGATTTCCGAATTTAAATTTTTTAACATTATTGCTTGAACATATATTACATGAGAAAATCAAATTTGCTACAAGTGGGACTTTTGAATCTAAGACAAAAGAAAAAATAGAAATTGATGAAGAAGCAGAATATGGTGTGTTTGCTGAACATATCACAGCTAGAGACGGATTACATATAGTAGAAACTACTGAATATGGTGTTTCAGTTGATACAGTAGATATAAAAGCAAAAATTAAAGTTGAAAGCCCTAAGGCACTTTTAATTACTCTCGATACAGGAGAAGAATTCTGGATTCCAAAAAGCACAATTCACTCCAAATATGATATACTTGAGAAAAAAAAGTCTCAGAAATTTATTGTTGATAAATGGATAATTGAAAAACATCAAATTTGAAAATTATCGAGATATCAATTTTAATCTATATCTTTTTGGTAATTTCTTTAATTATTTCTTTATCCATT
>CAYSZJ010000036.1:4612-10113 GCA_964435435.1 uncultured archaeon | reverse complement strand
ATCAATTTTAATCTATATCTTTTTGGTAATTTCTTTAATTATTTCTTTATCCATTACTCTTTATTTAAAGATCATTGGAAAGAAAACGAAGTCACCTGTAATTGAGTCAGAAACAAGTGAAAAATTATATGATAATTTTATATCTTTATCAGTTTTGATCGGATTTATCGGTGCTAGTTTTAATTTATATCTTTTAGATTCAATAATTGGATTTTTTATTGCTCTTTTTATTATTAAAGGAGGTTATAATATTTTTTTAAACTCAACAAAAATTTTGCTCGATGCTGTGATAGATTTTGATAAAAGAACTGAACTTTATAATTTAATAGAAACATTTCCAAAAATTAAGACAATAGAGAGGTTAGAAATAAGATCTTATGGAAAATATGTATTTTTAGAGGTAAATGTCAATTTAAGCAAAGATCTTACTCTAACCCAAGTTCATACGTTAAAAAATTTTATAAATATCAAGATTAAAGAATCATTCCCTCAGATATTTAAAATATTAATATTAACTCAAACTGAAGAGAAACCTATAACGAAAGTAGCTATTCCCTTAATTGATAACAATGGATTAAACTCACACATATCTGATCATTTTGGAGAATCTCTCTTTTTTGCTTTATTTGAATTAGAAGAAAGTGATGAGGGAAAACAATTATTGAATTATAATATAGTAGCTAATAAATTTATTAAAGAAGAAAAGAGAAAAGGAATTTTAATCTCAGATTGGTTAATTTCATATAGAATCGATAAAATATTTTTAAAAAAAGACCTGAAAATAGGTCCCAAATTAATCTTCGAAAAAGGTCTAATTTCAATAGAGATAACAGAACTAAATAATTTAAATGAAATAATAAATTATGAAATAAAACTTTCAAAATCTCCATAAAAATTAATTATTATTTTAGCTTTTTGTATACTTATTAAAATTTACACTGATTTTAATGGAATTGGATATCAACTTCTTAAAACAGATTGCTATTGATGTATTTAATAAAGTGAATCCTTTATTAGGTTTAAAAGAAGCTGCAGAGAAATCAAAGAGGGGTGCTGGCGGTGATTTGTCTATGAATATTGACATTTTTGCTGAGAAAGTGATAATTGAATCACTAGAAAAAGCTAATAATAATATATTATTAATTAGTGAGGAAATTGGAGAAAAATTTATAGGAGATAAAAACAAAGCATTAATAAATCAAAATGTGCTAATTGTTGATCCTATAGACGGGTCTAATAATGCTGTTAGGGGGATACCATATTGCTCTGCTTCTTTAGCATATGCAATCGGTACAAAGATTAGTGACATCAAGAAAGCCGTTGTTATTAATCTGATCACTAAAGATATTTATTGGGCGGAAAAAGGAAAAGGAGCTTATTTGAATGATAAAAAAGTTAAAGTATCTAATCTTGATATAACTCAAAATTGCTTTTTTGAACTCAATCTCCCTATGAAAAATCTAATGAAGAATTTGCAGAAATTAGCTCCGATTATAAGGAGATTTTTTCGAATTCGGATATTAGGTAGTAGTGCTTTATCTTTATGCCACGTAGCAAGCGGAAATATGGAAGCTTTTATTAACTTGCGAAATAGCAATAGATTAGTGGACGTAGCGGCAGGGATGTTAATTTTAAAAGAAGCAGAGGGACGAATCTTTTCTTTAGAGGGAGCTGAAATTGAATATGAATTATCAATTAATTCTAAATTTCCATTTATAGCATGCAATGCTGAGTTAGAATCATTCCTTAAAAGAGAATTGATCAAAAAAAAGAAATAATATCATATATTTACCAATATATAAAAAGGAATAATAAATTATGAATTCAAGAAAAAGGGTAAATACTACTTTAAATCATGTTGAACCTGATAAGGTTCCATTGGATATAGGTGGTAATCAATCCAGTATACATATTAAAGCGTATAAGAGACTCATAGAATATCTTGAGATTGAGGATAAAGAAATTCAAATTTTAGATTTTATTCAGCAAATCGCCATTCCTTGCGAGGAATTATTGGAACAGTTTAATGTAGATATTAGGTACATCCGACCACTTGGAGGTATGGTAAAAGTTGATGATTTCGAACTACAATATGAGGGGCAGTATGTTGGTGTCTATGACCAATTCGGCTGCTTTTGGGGGAATGATGCGAATAAAGATATAGATGAAATATTATATTACGACCCTGTTATTCATCCATTTGCAGATTTTAAAACAGTTCAAGAAATTAAAGATTTTGACTGGCCTAATGGAAAAGATAGATCTCCATTTGAAGGTTTAAAGGATTATACTAAGAGATTACATGAAACTACTGATTATGCGTTAGTAACACATCCTTCTGGCTGTGTATATGAATATACTACATTTCTTTTTGGATTTATAAAGGCTTTAATATACCTAAAAAAAAAGCCAGAATTGATTATAGCGGCTATGGAAGGGCTTTTAGAATATTGGATAGATTATAACATTACATTTTTAAATGAGGTCGGTGAATTTATTGATGTTGTTTGTATCAATGGAGATTTAGCAGAACAAGCAGGACCAATAATGAGTTTAAAAATCTATGAGGAACTTATAAAGCCTATTGAGAGAAAATTATCAGAAAAAATCCACGAATTAGCTGAAATTAAAATTAATTATCATTCCTGCGGATCAATTTCCTTATTTATTCCCCACTTTGCAGACATTAAATATGATGCTATTAATCCTGTCCAGATATCTGCTTATGATATGGAACCCTGTAGTCTCAAGAAACGCTATGGAAATATGATAACGTTTTGGGGTGGATTATGCAACACTCAGCAGACACTTCCTTTTGGAACACCTAAACAGATTCGAGAAGAAGTCAAAAGAAATTTTGAATGTTTCAAACCAGGAGGTGGATTTATTGCAGCGAATATTCATAATATTACAGCAGAAGTCCCTCCTCAAAACATTGTAGCTATGTTCGATGCAGCTAATGAATTTAGAAATTACTAAAAAAATCAATCAGGAACACTAATCGGATAATTTCCATATTTCCTTCTTATATTTTGCATTGCTTCAAATCGATCTATAGTAACAGCAGGATTTATACTGTGACCAGAACTAAAAATATATCCGCCTCCTGGTGCTAATTCTCTAATTAATTTTTTTGCATAAGATTCAATTTCAGAAATTTCTCCCCTTGCTAACATTACTGGACTTAAATTACCTGAAAATGTTATTTTATCTCCATATCTTTGATTTAATTTGAAAATATCATATTCTGGATTTGCCGTTGTTGACTCTATTGGATTTATAGCATCAACACCACATTTTACAATATCTTCGAAAATTTCCAAAAGATCGCCATCAGAATGTAAAAAAATTTTACAATCACGTTTATGGGCTGCATCACATATTCTTTTTAGCCAAGGGAATACATACTTCTTATAATTATGAGGAGACATAAAGAGCCCATTTTTAAACCCATAATCATCCCATAATAATACGATTTTAGCATCTTTTTCAGCTAAGATTTTTACAATTTCTAGTGCAAAACTGCCTCTGTCGTCAAAAACCTTTTTTATTTTTTTATGGTCTGCTAAAATTCTTGAAAATGTTTCTATACCAAAACCTTCCCATGTACATTCCATTAATGCCCCAGTTGCAGGAATAGAAAAAACATTATCCTTCATATCTTTTTGAACTTTTCTTCCAGCTAAAAAACTATCTAATCTAGCTTTTAAATAAGGATCAGGCAGCTCCCAGCTTTCATAATCTTCAAAACTATTAAAATATCCCCCTTGATATGCAAAAATTCGAGTTCCATCTTTATAATTTTCAGATTTCATAATTCTTCCATATTCATCAATAATTCCCTTTCCCTTTCCAAGATTTTTTTTAGGAAATAGACTAACATAGCTTAATACTAGATCAATTCCAACTTTATAGCTAAACTCATAAGTATTTTTATAACCACCAGCTTGGGAAGGATTAAAACCATAATGTTTCATGATTGTATTATTTGTAAATGCACTTTCAAAAGCCGGTACACTATCTGGTTCTTCATGATTTATAGTTTTTAATATTCTCTCTGGTGCTTTCAAATTATATCCTCCAATTGCTTTAGATTTAATAAAACAATATAAAATAAATGTTGTTTTTGTAAATAAATAGATCATAAATAAAAAATATATTTGATGTTGTTTGCTTATAAGCGTTTAGATAGAGAATATTTTGTTAGGGATACAAAAATTGTCGCAAAAGAATTATTAGGAAAATATCTCGTAAGAGAAACAAAAAGGCGTAGAATGGTTGGTAAAATTATTGAAGTCGAAGCTTACCTCGGACCAAATGATAAAGCATCTCATAGCTATAATTTTCGAAAAACTAATAGGACACAGGTAATATATGAAAAGCCTGGAACTCTATACATTTATTTTATATATGGCATGTATTTCTGCTTAAATGTTATTACTGAGCCAAAGGGTATACCTTGCGCTGTTTTAATCAGACAATTATATCCAATTGAAGGAATTGAGCAAATGATTGAAAATAGAAATGTGAAAATCGGAAAAAACTTCAATAATCTCACTGACGGACCTGGCAAACTTTGCATGTCTCTAAATATAACAAAAGAAGATTTTAATGGACAAGATTCTTGTTCAAGAGATTCGAAATTATTCTTTACTCAAGGTGAAAAAGTAGATAATAAGGATATTAAAGCACACAAAAGAATAGCCATTGATTATGCAGAGAAAGATAAAGATCGGCTTCTAAGATTTACTCTAAAGAAAGATAATTAGAATTTTACTTAAATTTTAACCGATAAGTAATATTATTCTGAATCTTCTATGCTTGTTTTAAAAAATTCTAAATTTTCACATGAAAAATTTGACAATAATGGATAAATTTAAATATTCGTATTTTTCAATTATTGATTGGAACTTAGGATTAATGGGTTAAGGTATTTAACAAGGAATTAAAATTAAGATTTTAAAGGTGATTATGTGGTAAAGGATGCTCTCAAGTTTTTCCAGGCCTATGTCCGTGAGATGATAGATGTGGGTGGAAATAATTTACCCAAAGCGATTTCAACAAAATCTGGTGCAAAATTAGGTATGTTATACAAGAAGAGAGGCATGCCAATAGATTTAGTATCTGCTCTAAAACAAATTTATTCTGTACTGAAAGCGAAACCAATTATTACAAAATTAAATGAAAATACTTATGAAGTTGTAATAAAATATCCAAAAAAGTTTTGTCCAATTGGAGGAAGTCATAATCCTTCCCGGGCTTCTATGTTTCAAGATAATATTTGTATTCCTTACACGAAAGGATTTTTGAACGAATTATTTCCGCAATATACCTTCGAAGCTGATATAATAAATTGTATTCTTTTAACAAACCATCGAACTTGTCATTACATTTTAAAACTACAAAATAAAAAACATACAGGTAATTCAATTAATCAAAAAGTAATTCCTAAAATGTAATCCGCTAATCTCGGGGTTTTTTTCCAGTCTCCTTCAGAAATA
>CAYSZJ010000036.1:0-4512 GCA_964435435.1 uncultured archaeon | reverse complement strand
TCCTAAAATGTAATCCGCTAATCTCGGGGTTTTTTTCCAGTCTCCTTCAGAAATAATTATTTTAAATATTCAAACCATTTAAAAATCTGACATAAATTTTAAATATTCAAACCATTTAAAAATCTGACATAAATTTTAAGATATTCGTCATTATATATTATCAAATAAATAATTTCAATAAAAACTATTAAATACTTTTGAATTGAGATTTAAGTAAGATTTTTCTTCAATAATTTTTAATAATGATTTTGGAGATCTATGTCAAAAAATAGAGACGCTTTAAAGTTTTTCCAGAATTTTATTCGCGAAATGATTGATATCGGCGGTCCAAATCTTCCCAAATCGATTTCAGCAAGCTTAGGAGCGAAACTAGGCAAATTATTAAAGGAACGCGGAGTATCTGGAATAGAAAATAGTTTAAAGAAAATATATAATGTATT
This sequence comes from uncultured archaeon, assembly GCA_964435435.1. Taxonomy (GTDB): domain Archaea; phylum Asgardarchaeota; class Lokiarchaeia; order Sigyniarchaeales; family SOKP01; genus Loki-b32. The sequence continues at coordinate 4,072 of CAYSZJ010000036.1, read as the reverse complement.
AAACGCTAAGACTAAAATAAAATCTATAGGGGATAATATCCTCGAGATAACACTTAAATATTCAAAAAGATTTTGTCCTATAGGTGGCAAAGTCAATCCAGAAAGGGCTGAAGTTATTCAAAGTACAATATGTATTCCATACACTTTAGCTATTTTAAACAGTCTGGATTCTGATTTAAAATACAATGTTGAAATACAAGACTGTATTCTTAAGTCTAATAATAGAATTTGCCAGTATAGATTAACCATAGAAGAGAAAAAAAACAAAATCAATTAGATTATAAATTAAACCTAGACCTCGATCTCAATCCGATTATATCACCAGTGATCTTACACACCTCCACTGCCTAAACCATGAAGCGTGAATATCTAAACGTACGGATGCTTCCTCCCGGACCTATCCGGTTTAGTTATTACGGATTTATATTTTCCCTACAGAAAATACTACCACAGACACCCACCATCATGGGGACAGCTTCGACGGTACACAAGAGTGGTAAATAATTTTCATGAGGCCTGAATCCAGGCATTCCCACTATGAGCATTTTATGGTCCACCCAGCTTAGGGGTTTCGAGCGTTGCCCAAGGTGCCCATAAAATTGAATCTATAATTTAATTTAAAGTTTACCCTAAAAAAAATGAAAAGATCAAGATGGAAACCCGATGTCTTAAGGTGTACATACTAATCAAAAATTTAATTTTATAAATGTTCCGAAATGACTTTTTCTTTTATCATCTTTCTTCTAATTATTGATAAGAACTCTTTTGTATCAGGAAATACATATACGATATCTTCCCCATCATCTTCAATTGTTACTTCTCTATAAAATTTTCCCTCTACTTTAGTTTTTAAATCATTTACAATCATAAATAGAAAATGTAAAAAAATAATTGAAAAAAACATATAGCATGGTGATAACACCCACGAAAGTTCAAAATCTGAATAGTAAAATAACTCAGAAATTAATGGAATTTATATTGTTCTAATTTACAATAAGCTTCTCTAAGAATACCTTTATTTGATTATTGACAACTTTACCATCATTGAAAATATTATTTAGATACCCATTTAGAAACACTTTGATTTCAGAATTAAGATCTTTCAAATCAATGTAGCTATATTTAGATTTCAATTTTTTACTATCAATCAAGGGTTTTATGTGTGTATCAACTAAATTTAATATGAATTCAACAACAACATGATTAATTCTATCTTTATCAAGTTGAGTTAATTCATATTCGCCATGAATCGTCTTATTTCTAATTTCATTTAAATCAAGTAAAGTTGCTTCCAATTCCGGTGATAAAGTTAATAATTTTATTTTCGTTGGTAAATCCTTATCTTTTTCTGAGCTAAGTTGAGAATTGCAATAATTTTCTAAATTTGCATAAAATCGAACTAATAATTTAAATGTATCTCCAAAATCATACATATTTTCCCATGCTGTTAGATTTAAATCCTTGAGAGATTTTCCTATAGTACCTGTAACTTTATTTGCTGCGTTTGTTAGATATTGTGTATAATCCTCAAATGGAAATCCAAAATAATAATTGTTATATTTTTCCTTTATATCTTTAGCTATTATGCTCTGATTTTGAATTTTTTCTTTTTTCACGATTTCTTTAACAAATTTCATTACATAGTTACATTTTGGGCAATAAGTAATCCAAGAGCTTAGAATTACTTCTACTGGTTTAACTCCGCTCGAATCAATATACCCATTAAAACCTGACAATTTTTTTCCATCAGAAGTTGAAAAAATCGCTTCTTCAGGATAAAAAGTTCTTGGAATGAATTTAACACTACATACAGGGCATTTTAATTTCTCTTTTTGCTTCATACTTTATATTTCTTCGAATATTAATTATTATTTAATTTAACTGTAACGACTCAATATCTTCATTATTCTTTAAATTATTAGTAATATAAATACGTAAATAATATGTAGACCATATTGATAGATATAAAAACTAGATTTTACAAGTATATTCATCTTATAATAAGAAATATAATAAAATTCAAGATGTTAGTTATATTATTATCGTGTGGTAAGTAACCCTCAAACTAATTTATAATTAAAAAGGAGAGAAATATAAGATGTCAGAGGAAATATCATATCTTGATGCTAAAACTCTTGAGAATTTTATGAGAGATGTTTTTATCGGCCTTGAAGTGCCAAAAGATGATGCTAAAATCATTGCTGATGTGCTTATAACTTCAGATTTAAGAGGTATTGATTCACATGGCATCCAGAGATGCAAAATGTATTATGATCGAATTAAGGAAGGAATCTATGAAGTTAAAACTAAGATTGATATCATTAAAGATGGCCTTACAACGGCTCTTTGGGATGGAAATTGCGGGATGGGGCATGTAATTGCTTATAAAGCTATGCAGGAAGCGATTAAAAAAGCTAAAAAATATGGGTTAGGTGCGGTTGCTGTCCGCAACAGTACACATTTTGGAATTGCTGGTTTTTACAGTTTAATGGCAATTAGAGAAGGAATGATAGGATTAACAGTAACAAATGCGCGACCTTCAATCCCTCCTACTTTTGGAGTAGAACCCATGTTAGGCACTAATCCTTTAACAATTGGTGCTCCAACTGACGAAAAATTTCCATTTCTTTTAGATGCGGCAACTTCAATAATTCAAAGAGGTAAGGTTGAAGTGTATGATAGGATTGATAAGCCTCTTCCAAAAAATACTGTTATCGACGAAAATGGTGAATTTATTATAGATGCTGGGAAAGTACTAAAAAAGATGCTTGAAAGGAATGCTTCATTGTTACCCTTGGGAGGGAAGGGAGAAGATACCGCAGGTTATAAAGGTTATGGATATGCCACTATCGTTGAATTATTATCTGCTGCCTTGCAAGATGGTATCTATTTGCGAGATACCTTAGGAATTGTGGAAGATGGACAAAAAAGGTTAAAAGTGGGGCATTTCTTTTTAGCAATTAATATAGAAAGTTTTATTGCGATTAACTCATTTTTAAAAACTGCAGGGAATATTATGAGAGATCTAAGGAATTCATCAAAAGAACCAAAAGAAGAAAAAATATATACTGCAGGAGAAAAAGAATATTATTCAGAAATTGAAAGAAAAAAGACAGGCATTCCCCTTAATAAAAGCTTACAAAGAGATATTAAAATAATGCAAGAAGAGCTTAGTTTAGATGAATATAATTTCTCTTTCTAAATTTAATTTTTCAATAAACTCTCATATTTATATTAAGATAATTGAAAAAATTTATTAAAATCAGTCTTTTTATCACTAATTTTCAACGTATATTTGATATGATTTTACTTAAATATTCATTTGAATAAATAAAAACTATCACAACTTTTATTTAGTCTTTGATAAATGACGGAAAAAGTCTTAGAAAAAGCTGAAATTACTAAATCAGATGAAATTGTTTATATTGATGTAGAGACTCTCAAGGATTTTATTAAAGATGTTTTTATTAAGTTAGAAGTTCCAGAAGACCATGCTGAAATTATTGCTGATGTTCTCATTACTTCAGATTTAAGAGGTATCGATTCACACGGCATTCAGAGATGCAAAATGTATTACGATCGTATACGAGACGGAATTTACAATCCTAAAACGGAGATTGAGGTTATTAATGATAATATGAGTACTGCGGTTATTGATGGAAAATGTGGTATGGGACACGTAATTGCCTATAAGGCGATGAAATTGGCAATTGAAAAAGCACGAAAGTATGGGCTTGGAGCGGTAGCGGTTAGAAATTCAACACATTTTGGGATTGCTGGATATTATTCACTTATGGCTATAAAAGAGGGAATGATAGGTTTTGTTACAACAAATACACGACCAGCTGTCCCTCCTACATTTGGTATCGAACCAATGTTAGGTACGAATCCTCTGACTTATGGTGCCCCTAGTGATGAGAATTTTCCATTTTTATTAGATTGTGCTACATCAATTATTCAAAGAGGGAAAGTTGAAGTTTATAATAGATTACAAAAACCACTACCAAATGGAGTAATTATTTCTAATAATGGTAATTCTAAAACAGATCCTGGTGTAGTACTAAACAAATTA
>CAYSZJ010000035.1:0-34242 GCA_964435435.1 uncultured archaeon | reverse complement strand
AGAACTATTTGAAAAACATAAAAGAGAGCTAAAAGAATTAAACTCTTTCATTTCAAAAGCGCAGTCTCTTTTAGAAGATAAATTAACATGCGTAGTCCTAATTGGCTCGAGATCACGATTTAATTTCAATATTGGGAGCGATATAGATCTTTTATTGATAGGTAATTGGATTAATGATAAGCTTTTCGATAGAATTGATGAAATTAAAGAAAAAATGGAAATACCCCTTTTACCAATCGATTTTTTCTTATATCAACCTCAAGAGATCCACATTTTAATTGATCAAGGAAATCCTATGATTCTAGATGGATTTACTGAAGGAATTTGTCTTTATAATGAGAACTATTTTAGAGAGATTAAAAAAAAAATAAATTCTTATAGGAAAAGGGGTCTCATCGATAAAAAGGGAAAATTATGGAAAATCTTTAAGTAAATTATTCTTAGAATCACAGTATTAAATCCCTAATATATTATAAAAGTATTAAAAGTCAAATTTATTCATAATATAAATCCAAGAATTTTACGGGTTTTATCTAATCGTATATCTCTCGATAGTCTGTTAATAATTGGATTATATTCTCCATATAATTCTTTATGATAAACAGTGAGTTGTGTCCGATAAAACACTCCTAAATTGAATTTATGTTTTTCTTTAGCTGCCTTAATGGCTTCAAAATAAGTCTCTGGTTCTTTTTCAAGATATTCAACTCGCTCTCTTTATTCGACCCATTTACGGTATGGAACAGCAGGTTGTAGTACTTCTATGAAAGGTTTTTAAGATAATTTTCTTCGTTAGTTATTTTATTCTTCTTTATCATTGTCTTAGCAAGTAGTTCATTCCACGACCATATGATAATTGCTTTAGTTTCTAGAATTGTTCTAAGGACTTTTTCTAGATCTTTATCTTCAGTTAAAAGCATACCATCAAGAGCAGCTGCTGCTCCTGAGATCCAGCAATCCATAAAATCCATATGACCCGAGTGTCCAATAAGCGAAGCTATTAAAATAGCTTTTGGATTTAATTCGGTATTGAATATATTTACTGGTGAGTTTAGAATTGTTGGGAGAATCAGTTGATATCTATCCAAAATACTAAAATCTTTCTTCTTTCTATATTCATTAAGTAACTTTAAAACAGTTTCTATAAGACAAACTGAAGGTAGATATATGTTATATCCATTTATACCATTTTTCCAAAGTAACTTTATTTGATTTTCAAATTTTGGAGAATCACTGTGCGAGTATCGCGGCAGGAACAGGAGAGGCTTCGAGTTATGCTTATGTTGGGGTGGCACCCGGTGCATTACTTCTCAATGGTAAAGTACTCGATAATTATGGTTCTGGGTGGAATTCCTGGATTATTAATGGGATAGAATGGGCTGTAGATCAATCTGCTGATATAATCAGTATGAGTCTTAGTATAGATATCAGTGGTGATGGAACTGATCCTCTTTCATTAGCTATTGATTGGGCTTATGATCAAGGTATTGTGTGTACAGTGGCAGCAGGTAATGATGGTGAGGAGGGTATGTTCTCAGTTGATATACCCGCGGTAGCTAAGAAAGTTATTGCAGTAGGTTCTACAACTAAAAGTGATGAAATAAGTGATTTTTCGAGTCAGGGACCAACTACTGATTATCGTATTAAACCAGATGTATGTGCTCCAGGATCAAATATTGCTGCAGCAAGAGCTTCTAGCACAAGTTTGGGCAGTCCTATAGATTCTTATTATACAATTCTTTCTGGTACTTCTATGGCTACTCCTCATACAGCGGGGGCTGCTGCTCTCATGCTTCAAATACACCCCGATTGGAACCCCCTAATGATTAAATCAGCATTAATGGGAAATACTAAGTTACTTTCTTATGAGCATCTATGGAGGCAGGGAGCAGGTCGAATTGATGTTGCTAAAGCCATAAACACAACTATACTTATTATAGAACCAAGTTCTAGTTTGGGGCTTATTGAACTTGGTGAGACTTTAGATACTACACTAAGCCTTATGAATTTAGCAAGCACGCCTACAATGATAAATCTTTCAACCTATACTTTATGCGATGGTATTGAAACCAACTATGTGAGTCTCAATGACACTTCTCTTACAATTCCTGCTAATTCGAATGCGAGTATTTCTTTGAAAATTGGTCCATTGGACGCAAATGCTCCAGAAGGATGGTATGAAGGGTGGATTAATATTTCAAATTCTCAAAATAATAAAACAGCACCTTATTTATTTATGTGTATGTCTTCTATTACTGTAACTGTCTATGATGTAGATGATACTACTCCAATTTATGCCTTAATTGCATTAACTCATTATCCTAATATGTCTCTCATCCAAATTCAAGATACTTCTGGAGGGAATAGTGCCCTATTTCCTCTTAAATCAGGGGATTATGCACTTTGTGCTCAAATGGCATGGATAGATAATGGTAATTTAGGTCAGCAAGATTATTCTCGAATGTTCATGCTGGAAAAGAACATTACTGTTCCTAAATATTCGAATTTAGATATCTCTCTCAGTTTAGCTGAGGCTCAAATACATACTATCCCTACGATTGACTCTTCAGGTAATAATCTTATAGTTCATTCATATACTCAATATTTCTGTGGTGGTCCACAAACAGTTGGAGCCTTTTTTAATCTTTCTGAATGGCAACTAGGGGCAAGTTGGTGGGCTCTTGATCTTAACATATCACATTTAACATTTTATTCAACGAAATACACGCCTCCGGATAGACTGTGTGAAGCATTAGGTTTCTATGCACATGATCAATTATTTTCAGAAGTTTATTTGGTACCATTGAAATATTGGAATGTTTCTTCTTTACCAGATGTTCTAGGGTGTCCTAAATCAGAATTCGCTATATATGACGTTTTTTATGATATGCCGGAAACTTATCCTGAAGGTGGTTTGGTTACTATGAGTAAATTTTGGTTTACTTGGGATTATCTAGGTCTAAATGCAGGTCAAGAGTGGTGGGAATATTTCCCACCAATTCATAAAGTTCAGGCTGGAATAAATGCCACATATTATCTAGCTCCTGGAAATGGTACTTTTTCTGGAAGTTATATGGTCGATTATGAAGGTTTTTCATCATTTTTTAACGGTCCCAGAGAAGAGTGGAGTATTGGAAGACATGATCCACCACCTCAAATTCCCCTTAATAAAAGTGAAACAGGAAATATAACTTTAGGCAGGTTTTCATTTGCACCCTATCATCCTGGCTTAAACCTAAGCATTTTGGACTTAGGTACTGAATTCTTATTAAATCTAACTGGAGATATTTGGAGAAACCTTACTTGGCCTCATGTATGGAGTGAAAGGTTCTCTCCTCAACATGGATATATATCACCTTATCCACACTATTATGCGAATTTCGATTTATTTATCAATGGAACTCTATACGAACAAGGTCAGTTAAATGGCAATCAAGGTTACAATAACTTGCCTTTCATCTATGATCCTCCATTTTATCTTGATGTTGACTGGTGTGGAATTAACGAATCATGGACTATAACTGGAGTTAACACCTCGGTTTTTCTACAACTAAACTTACCTTCACTAGCAACCCTTTATAGCAACACTACTTATAATCTTGCATTTTCATTGGGTGGTGCAGATTCTACTCCTCCATTACTCAATGGAATTTTCTGCCCCACCAATTTCACACCTGGAGAGGATATTTTCATTAACTTTACTACTTTAGAAACCGGTTCAGGGATTTCCTACCACTATCTTAAATATAGTTTTGATAATGGTGAAACATGGCAATTAGCTTCTTATGAAAACCCTTATTATCGCGTTCCATGTATAGAAGCTGATGCATTAAGCTTGGGAATTTTTGTGATGGATTACGCAGGTAACGTCATACTGTTCCACTCTAAACCGGTAGCTTTATGTAATAAGGTTAAATTAGATTTACCTCTTGAAATTTCTGCTTTTACTGGAGATCCTATTATTATCTCTGGAGACCTAACCACTCTTGAAGGTAATGGTTTACCTGGAATGACTGTTTTTTTGAATAATGATAAAATAACTTATACGATGACTGATGATACTGGAAACTTTATTTTTTCATTACCCCCAATAGATGTTCCAGGTGATTATACATACAATATAACTTCAGCATCAGCAGGGCTTTATAACCAGCAAGAAATTTCTATAACATTACGGATAATTGTAGATAATGAACCACCGTCTTGGGTAGAGCTTCCTACAGACCAAATTGTTGAATTTGGTGAGAATTTTATTTATGATCTCGATGCAATCGATCAATCAGGTATCAGCTATTGGTGGATAAATGATACTACTCACTTTTCTATAGATGAACATGGAACTATAACTAATGCCACAATATTAATGGTAGGTGATTATTGGTTAGAGATTCGAGCATACGATCGATTCGATAATTATTGTTCTGCTATAATTAAAATTACTGTCAAAAAGTCTATTTCTCGAAAACCAAGAATTTCTGGCTACGATTCGATTTTTCTTTTTGGAGTGATCTTTGTAATTTCGGCACTCCTTACAAAAAAAAGAAATAATAAAATTAAAAATTAAATCAAATTCTTTTTTTCTATTATCACTTGTTTCTTTTAATAATTTTTTTTAGCTTTCTTTTTCAAGTATCTTGCGAATTTTATCTAATCGTGTATCCCTCGACAATCTTTTAGTAATAGGGTTATGATCTCCATATAACTCTTTATTATAAACTGGTCTTGTAGTTATATAAAATACTCCTATTGTAAACTTATGCTTTTCTTTGGCAGCCTTATGTTGAGTTTCAAAAAATAATGAAAATAATTATATATACTAGAGATGATCTAGTATACTTAGAACAATTATGAAAATTCTATCAGTAAGAATAGATGATGATCTTGATGAAAAGTTAAGGTTTTTAATGGCAAGATTAAAAAAAAAAGATAAATCATCCTACATCCGTCAATTATTAGAGAAAAGTCTATCTGAGGAAATGTTTGTAGTTCTTTGTAACCAAGTAGGAGAAAAAAACATGAGTGCCTGGAAGGCTGCGGAAAAAGCTGGAGTCTCGCTAAGAAAGATGATGGAGGAATTAAAAAAGCGAAATGTATCAGGATACGATGAACAAGCTATAAAGGAAGATATTGAATATGCCTTAGATTGAATAGCCAAGAATATGATTGGAATTATAAATGCTTCACCATTGATATATCTAAGCAAAATTGGTGCATTATCTCTAATACCTAAGCTTTTTACTGAATGTTACACCACATTAATCATTAAAAAAGAGGTATTAAGCAATGACAATGTTGCTGAATTTTCAGTTTTAAAAGATTCCTTTTCTAGTTGGCTTTTATTAAAAGAACCAATAAATCGACAAATCGTTGAGAGACTAGAGGAATTACACATTCATGCCGGAGAAGCGTCAGTATTAGCCCTTGCAAAGGAACTTCAGGATAATACTGGTGAAAGTGTTATTATCATTGATGATTTAGCAGCACGGGAGATTGCTAGGACTTTGGGCTTAAAAGTCACGGGTACTATAGGTGTCCTCATGAAAGCAACACGCCTAAAATTTATTGGTGTAGAAAAATGTAAAAATTTTCTTCATAATCTCGTAGAAAATACTACTTTTAGGATATCTTCTGCTCTATATTCAAAAATTCTTAAAGAAATTGAAAAGATTAACTATAAATTTAACTAATTCCTCAATACTTTAAAAATTTATAAATTTCTTCATTTAAAACCAAGTATTTTGCGAATTTTATCTAATCGTGTATCCCTCGACAATTTTTTAGTAATAGGGTTATGAGCTCCATATAACTCTTTATGATAAACTGGTCTTGTAATTCTATAAAATACTCCTATTGTAAACTTTTGTTTTTCTTTGGCAGCTTTAATAGCTTCAAAATATGTTTCCGGTTCTTTTTTAAGATATTCAACTCGCTCTCTATATTCCTCCCACTTATGGTATGGAACGGCAGGTTGTAAGACTTCTATGAAAGCGAAACCTTCGTGTTCAACACCTTGCACCATAAGATCAGTGAGATGCTTTGTATCTCCCGCAAAACCTCTTGCTACGAAAGTAGCACCAGCCTCAATCAATAAAGACATTGGATTAAACGGTTCTTCATAGCTTCCTCTAGGAGTAGAGGGTCCTTTCCAACCTTTTTCTGCTAATGGAGAAAATTGACCTGTTGTGAGAGCATAGACGCTATTATTATGTAAGACAAATGTTATATCTTGATTTCTTTTTGCTGCGAACATTGTATGTGCCAAACCTTCCGCTAATCCATTTGCATCTCCAGAAAAGTTAATTACTTTTAAATCGGGATTTGCTATTTTAATACCTTCAGAATTTGAACAATTTCGTCCATGTAATCCATAAATTCCGCTTAAATTAAGATAATCAAAAATTTTAGCATGACAGCCTATTCCAGCGGTCATAATTATATTCTCTCTTTTGATACCTTTTTGCTCTAATATAGGAATTGCATTTCTTATAGCTGTAAAAATTCCAAAATTTCCACATCCTGGACACCATGTAATTTCAGCATAGGTTTTAAGATCTTCCATCTTACTTGAGCACCTCCTTTATTTTTTTTGATAATTCAATCGGATCAAATGGACGACCATCATATTGTTTAATTGTATTTCTTATGTTTAGTCCAGCTTTTTCTTTCAAAATTTTAGTAAATTGTCCCGTAGAACTTTGCTCGATAACTATATTATTTTGATCTTTGAATTCCTCTAAGTCCCATGTAGGTAATGGACTCAAATATATTGGTGCAACAATTGTAGGATTTAAACTTCCATATCGAAGAGCTTCTGAAACACTCATATAAGTTGAGCCATAGGTGAAAATATTAGATGGTTTATCTCCTCGAATTATTTTAACAGTATCTTGCCTTTTCAAGTGTTCTATAAGTGTTTTTAACTTTTTATTTCTTTTATCGTGCATAAATGATATCTTCTCAGCACTTTCCGTCGTAATACCAAGTTCATCATGTTCATAACTATTCCATTTTATTATCTGATTTGATGGTGGAAATAATATAGGAGAAATTCCATCCTGAGTATCAAGATATCGTTTATAACCACCATCGTTATGCATTTTTGGCTCTGCCCATTTGGATTTTCCTAAATCAATTTCGACTGTCATGCTACTCTCCGAAAGGTGTTTTTCAGTTAGCAATATTCCTGGTGTCTGAAATTTCCATACTAAATCTAACATTTCGGCAGTAAGATAATATGCTTCTCTAACTGTTGTAGGGGAAGCAACTATTCTTAAAAAATCTCCATGACCTGCAGTCAATGCGAATGCTAAATCAGCTTGTTCTGTATAAGTAGGAACTCCTGTTGCTGGACCTGGTCTTTGAGATAGAATAACCAATACTGGTGCTTCTGTTATGCCTGCTAATGAAAATCCTTCGGTCATGAGAGCAAACCCACCTCCACTTGTTCCTACCATGGCTTTTGCTCCAGTAAAAGTTGAACCGATAGCCATATTAATTACCGCTATTTCACTCTCAGCATGAACAACAGCCAAACCAAAATTTTCAGCCTCACGAGCGAGAGTGTGCAAAATTGTTGATGCAGGAGTCATGGGATAGCCATAATAAACATCTAGTCCCCCTGCTACAGCCCCTAGACTAATTGCTTCATTTCCAGAGATAAGAGGTCTCTTTTTATCTCCTATTTCTAAAGCAAATTTATTTCCGCAATCAGGATATACGGTATCATAAACTTCATTTGCAAAGGCAATATTGTCTTCAATTCCTCTTGGATATTCATCTTTAATAATTTGATTCATTTCTTCTTTTTTAAACCCTATTGTTGCAGCTAGTATCGCTACGGCGCCAACTCCAAACATTAACCTTTTCATAGGGTATTTTTCAGCTTCTGAAGTTAATGCAAGTCCAATATCCTTCTCAAGTTCTTGTTCATCTGAATTAAAAACCATAATCCCGTTTTCTGCAATATCATTTGTATGCGCTTCACAGCTTCTTTTACCAAAATTTACTACTAGGTTTGCTTTCATATAATGACTACTAATCCATCTAGGTGCTGTACTTACAACAGAAAAGTTATGCCCACCCCTTATTAAACTCATGTAATCATCCATTTGGAAAACATGACGACCCATACTTGAAAAAATATGTGATGCTACTGATCCTGCTTTTTTTACACCTTCTCCAGCTTTACCACCAATAAGACAAGTAAAGACATTATTATTCATTATTGAATCCTACTCAAGTAATTGATTGAAAAAACACATCTAATTTCAATATAATGTATTGATTTTAAAGAATTAATAAAGATATGCCTTATCAAAAATTTATCTATAATAATTAGATCGTGTTTAAGGAGAATTTGAGTATTTTAAAAATTCATTTATTAGAATCATTATCATCATTTTTCTGAATTTTTTTTTTAGAAAATTCAATTACCAGTTTATTACAATCTTCAATTACATCTTTAACTGGATCTTTAAAATTAGATGCTTCATCTTTAAAATCGTCTTTTTTTAATCCATCAACATATCCATATGAAGCTTTGCCTCTTAATTTAACTAGATCCTTTAATACATCTACTTGATTATCAATTTTTTCCTTGAACCATTCTGGAATTTGTTTTTGCTTTAGATCGACATAAATAGTGGAGATATCATGCTTTTTTGGATATTCAATCCCAAAAAGAATTAATATCCCTTTTAAGGCTTGCTCAACTGACATTTGTAAGGAATAAATAACATCATCCCATCTTTCATCTTCATATGCTCGTATAGCACCTTGATACCAGCGAAAAGCTCTTTCAACTGCTCCTTTTGAAGTATCAAAATTATTCATAATTCAATAATTTCTCCAAATTTAACATTTCTTTCCCAATAATAATCATTTTCTTTTATAAAAACCCTTCTTAGCCCTTTCTCCTCAATTCTCTTTTTTATTTTTTTAAGAAAATGAAATCCAGTTTGATTTCTATCAAATAGAATGATTCCATCCATCGCAATGTCATAAAATATTGTTCTAAATTTATGTAAATCTTTTATTAACAATGATATGTCCTGTATAGTAGAAAATAGACGATCACCTTTGGAATTTTTTAATTTAGATTTTCTCTCGTAATCTGAAATGATTTTTGTTAATCGATTATTTATAGATGATTTATTGGAAAATAATATAAAAAGATCAATATCAGATTCATTATTCCATTTCCCCCTCGCTACAGAACCAAACAATATAATTGAAAGCAGATCCTCTTTATAATTTTCTTTCAATAATCTAACAAAATTATATAAATAATCTCTAAAAATATAAGAGACTCGATCAAAATCCTCTATCATTCGATTTCCCTCTTACTTAATCAACATCTTTTATAATTCATTTCAAATTAATATTTAAGATAATTATTTCAATTAAAATTTAGATTACTCGCTTTTAAAAAATGTAATATAAAGATAGTTAGTTTTTATATTTAATATATTCACAACAATTTTTTATTTTTACATAGTATATAAATTTGTAGAAAAACTTAGAATTTTAAAAATAGAAGATTTAGAAATTATGCTTGAAGGAATTAATATTAATTTACGGGCATTAGAAAAAGAAGATATTAACCTTTACCATGAGTGGATTAATAGACCCGAAATTTTTGGCATGTATAACCCGTTGGTACCAACCATAAAAGAAATTTTACAGAAAATTTTAAATGAATCGTCTGGTGATTTTCAAGTTTTTATTATAGAGAAAAAAGACAAAACAAGGATAAGAGTTATAGTATACTTTATTGTTAAGGCTAGACCATATGAACTATTAGAAATTGGATCTTTTTTAATTCCATTTGAACGCAAAAAAGGTTTCTGTACAGAAGCAGTCAAGATTTTTATGGATTTTTTATTTCTTTCAAGACAAATAGTGCGTATACAAGCAGTTACAAATAAAATGAACGTTGGTTCCCAAAAAGTGCTTGAAAAAGCAGGTTTTAAAAAAGAAGGTATTGTTCGTAAAATGATGTTTAATAGAGGTGAATGGAGAGATTGTATACTTCTCAGTATTCTAAGAGAAGAATGGAAAGAACCACAAATTTTGAAGATTCAAGACTAAAATGTTAAAAATTCTTGGTTAATTTTTATGAGTTAGTTGCACATTCTAGCTCTTCTTAGTTTGTTTTAAACTACTTTTTAATTTTTTATATTTTATCATTTGCTTCTTTATTTGTTTCTTTATTTGTAGCCACCAAAAAATTAACCAAAGGAGTATTGGTATGGCTAAAAAAAGCATATATGGTCCAGTTATTACACCAAAGAAAATGCTAACAAAAGAAACTTCTAGAAATACGAATATCAATAAGATAATTAGAATTAATTGATAATCACGACTTTTAATCAAAATCTTTTCTTTAAAAGCTAAACCGCATGAGCGACAGTATTTATCTTCTAGAACTCTCTTAGTACCACATTCCCGGCAGTTGATTAAATCTTTTCGAAGGAGGTAGAGTACTACAAGTAGCATTGGTAAAATGATAAATGTGGAGATAATTGGCGTATATGAAAGAATAATTCTCTCATAAGTCCAAATAATACCAAATCCCTCTATATATGCACTGGCATTTAACTTTTCACTATTCTCTGTAATATTCAAGCAAATGCTAATTTCTTTAAGCTCATCTTCTTTTAAAATTTCTGTTATATTGATAGCTCTTTTAAAATTTTTTCTTGTTATATAAGGACTTTGAGTTATTTCACTAATATTTACAGTAGCTATTATTTCTTCGTGCTTAGGTTTAATATTCCAAGTTATATCTGAAGCCGTCCAATTTGATTCTACTAATATGACATTAATTTCGAAATCATCGACGGGAGATTCAAAATAATTATCAAACTTAAAGTCGGTTAAGAAAAAGTAAGTTTCTTCTGTTCTCTTTGGTAATAATTCAAGATCAAAATGGATATAAATTTCAGAAAATTTTCCAATGTATAAATAAGGATAAATATAATAGCCGTCTGTATAAGCATAATTTGTATCAGGATTACTTTTATTAACATATGCTCCTGAATCCGAATAAATATCATCGATAAATCGACGTTCTATTCCAGCATCAATTACAAAAACGGGTACAAAATTTATTGTTAATAAAAAAATTGAAGTTATCCCTACAATTATAAATACAATCTTAGTTATTACACTCTTATATTTCTGTTCTTTCATTTTAATTCCTCTTAGAATAATTTATTTGATTGATATTTTTCAAGAGATAAAATTGGTTCGAGTCCTAATAAGTTTTCTTTTTCATTTTTTATCCAATTTAACTCTAATTTTATATCCTTTCTGATTTGAGCTTTATTTTGAAGTGAGGTTATACTTAACAATTTTAAGGTTCTTTTATAATATCTAACTGCTTTTTGCTTTAAATTTAGTTTTACAAAAACTTTCGCTACATTCCAATAATATAAAAAATTGTCTCTATACAATTTAATAGCATTCAAAAATGTACCTAATGAATGTTGGTAATTTTTTTTATGAAATTCTTTAATGCCTTGATAGAAATAATCTAAAGAATCTCTTTTTACAGTGCTAGGAGAAAAAAAAGATATGTTTTCTTGTTTAAGATTTTCAAATAATTTTTGCAAATCATTTAGTAATTTAGATTTTTCAGCTTTATTATGTAATAATTTGTTAATTAAAACTAATCCATAAGATTCAATAGAAGAAAATATAACTTTTTGACTACCTGGGATAATAGGGGCATTTTTTAATAGATTGTATAAGATAGTTCGAAACTTAAATTTAATTAAGTATTCGGCAACTTCTAAAGTATGATTTCTTTCAATATTGAAAAGGTAATCCTTATTGAACATTTCGGTTAAGTAAATTTGAACTATTTGAGGGGATTGGATTAATGCCCTTTCAATGAATTTATAATATTTATTCTTATTATTTGTAACTTTTATTGTCTCAATTAGCAAAAAGTTTAATAGATCTTCTTGTTCTTTTGTTAAAAATAAATTTTTGAAATTAATTATTTTTTCAGACAACATTTTTTTACGAATTAACGAGAATGTTTGAAATATTTCAAGATATTCTTCATCTTCAGGTTTATTACAAACGAATCTTATAGAAGGGATTGATTCTTGATCATAGAAATTGGTTTGAATTACTTTTTCAAATCCAATCTTTTCTAAAATCTCAACCATCAATTGAGGAGGAAAGCAGAATTTATGTTCTAAACCCTCATGAGGGAGTCCATAAATCCAACGTAATGCATCCTTTTTTTGTTCATAATTCGAGTTCAAATAAACACGAAAAGCTTTTTCTAAATCGGGAGTTTCTAGGATTAACTTTCCATTTGGTTCTAATACTCTGAAAAACTCACTAAGGGCATAAATTGATTGATAGAATCCTAAATGTTCAATTAATTGAATAGCTTTAACTTCTTCACAAGAATTATCTGCAATTTCGAGATCATAAGCTGACATTATCTTATCAGAAACCAAATTATCGAATAAATCGATATTATAATAATCTGGTTTAAATTTTTTTCCACAACCAATATTTAACTTCATTTTTTATCTTTAAAATCTTTTAAACTAACACTAGAATATAAAGTTCCTTCAGGATAAACAGGTTCAGTTGTTCTCATATATAATATTAACGCTATATTCCAAAATAAAACTGTAAAAACCGTTAAAATTATAATTACCATTAAAGCAAGAATTAATGGAAATCTATTTTTAAATATAAGAACACTGTTGATTTCTTTTCGAGTTAATCCTAATTCCTTTCCAATCTTGTATAATTTAATTATATCCTTTAAAACCATTTATAAAACGCCCCATTTTTCATTTTAATTTATCTTTGAAGTATTTTATTATATAAATATTTATATTTTGCAATTTTAGAATTAATTTTCCACCTAAATGGAATATAATTATTTTCAAACAATTTTTTTTCAATTGCTCTTAAACAATATGGATTTTCAAACGAATTTAGAGCAATTGCGGTACCTAAACAACCGCCTTTACACTTCTTAACCATTTCACATTGCATACAATACTTATTTTTAATGTTGTTATTAAAGAGTAGACTGTGTTTCGAATCAAATCGTGAGTTTAATATATCATGAAGATTATTAACCCTGACATTTCCTTCTATGAAATTATCTGGTAAAGTTAGACATCCCTTAATATTTCCATTACTTTGAATACCTAATACAGATTTGCCTGCTTGACATCCAATCCAAGGTTCTAACCCTAGTTCAGGTAAAAGATTAGAAAAATAGCCAAAACAATGAGCCCCAATTAATGGTAATTCTTTCGGTGAATATTTTTTAAGATTTAATGCAATAAACATAGCTACAGCATAAAATTGTTCTCTGGTAATTACTAAATCTCTTGAAAAGCGTCCTATAGGTAAAGCTATTTGAATTTGCCATGCGATTCTTTTATTAATTAATAAATCGCGAATCAGATTTAATTCTTTAAAATTAATTTTATTAACTGTAGTGATGATGCTTACAGGCAACTTTTCTTTTCTTAGAATTTTTATAACGCGTAATACTTTATTAAATGCACCTTTAATTCCCCTTATATAATCATGAGTTTTAGGAGTTCCGTCATCTAAACTTAAAGAAATGCAATCTGTTTGTAAAGTTTTTAATTTATGAATTTTATTTGTAATATCTAATCCATTAGAAACAACTGTAAGTTTCATTTTATTTTTTTTAATTTCTTGAGCAACTTCATACCAATCATCTCGTAAAAATAGCTCTCCCCCCATTAATGCAATCCCATCATAACCGCAAGAATTTAGATCCTTTACTAATTTTAAAGCCTCTTCAGTATTTAACTCATCTAATCGTGGTTTACCTGCTGATGAGCCACAATGAATACATTTACTATTACATTTTAGAGTAAACTCCCACACAGCACATTTATGTTTAAAGATATGAGATAATTGATATTTTATATTTGACATTGAAGATGGGATTTCAAAATAATTACAATTACTAATATTAATGATTCAAGTTTTTAATAAAAATCTTTTCAATAACGATGTAGAAGTTGTATTAATAAAAGTTTAAGGTGCACTTTTCACACAATCTCTAAAATAGAATAAAATTGCAAGATGGGCATTTCTTCTTATCGCCTATCATGATTCGACTACAATTGGGACAAATAATAACTCTTTTCTGCAATAACTTTTTTTGACTAGATTCTTTAATCTCGACGCCCATTGGGACTTTAGCATGAATTACTTTAGGCTTTTCTTTCGCTTCTAATTCGTGTAAATATTCAACAATATTTCTTTTCTTTATTTTTTTTAATTCTGCTACTGAAGGAATCTTTCCTGCTTGAACATTAGATACAAAATCACTGTCAAGTTTTAGTATATTAAAACAATTATGGCATCTAAATATATGGGGAATACCAATACTTGATGTTTTAGCCCATTGTGCCCAACAAGTTTTATGTACTAACGTTTCACAAGAAGGGCATTGAACAATACCATGATCATCTTTATTAAAACAAATCGAACATGTTGCTTCTTTACCTATAATTTTAGGTTCATCAGCTAAATTTATGTAAAAAGGTTGATTTTCCTTCAAAATCATCCTTATTTTTTGTTTAATAAATGTACGTTCGGGAATATATTTTTTTTCAGAAAGTTTATTTAATAAAGGAGTGAAATCGCGAAGATTGTCAATTTCATAGAATTCGCCATTGCATAAGTGTGTTAATTTCCTCAACTTTTTACTTTCATCAGAATCTTCCTCACTTATTCTAACAATATCAATAAAAAATGGCATATCCTTTACCACTTTAATTAACTCTTCGATAGGATATATATATTCTTCAGGAATTTCATAAGTGCCTTCATCGGTTAATATTACTAATCGAAATATCTTTTCAGAAATTTTCTTGAAAACTTCAATAATAAATGTAATAGCTATAAAAATCCCACCAGCAACATTCGCTCGTACAATATTATTCTTTAATGATTTTAAAGTGTTTAAGATATGATCTGGATCAAATGTAAAATGATCTAAATAATTTGGGCCATCTTTTTGAAATATTATTAAATTAAATCTATCAGAAGGATCATTAGCTTGCTTACCTTTTATAAAATCTTCTATCGCGTGATACACTTGTTTTAATTTAATAATTTCTGGTGTGAAACCATAAAAAATAAGGCAGTCTTCACTTTTCGTAGATTCCATGTTAATTAGTGAGAATTAAAGTGTTATTTAATTATAACTATATTTAATATAAAATTTGTATAAAAATTAATAAGTTTAAGGATAAGCTAGATTCAGATATCAATTTTATATTTCTAGATTCTTAGAACCTTTATCATTTATAAAGACTAAAAGCTTAATTTTGATTTGCTAAATTTATATCCCTCTATATATTATTATACAACAAATTTTTTATAAAAACAACCTTTCTACCATTTAAGTTATGAAGTATAATATCAAAACATTACAAAATAGCAGATTTTTTACGCTTATGTATACATTTTAATTGATTCCAATTAATAACGAGGAAATAAAATGCAAATATATCGATTAAAAATAAACAAGAACATATGTATCGGTTGTAATGATTGTGTCGTTAGTTGTCCATTGAATTTCCAACAATTAAAAGAAAAAGGGTATTTAACGGAAAAAAATGCAGTAGTCTTGGTTAAAAATGGAATGGCTTACGATATATATGTTGAGGGTAGAGACAGTCCTAACTGTGATGGTTGTGGAATTTGTATTGTCTATTGTCCAGTAAAAGCTATAGAAATACAATTAATTGAAGTTAAATGAGGTAGAAAATATGTCATTTCCTAAAATATCAAGATCAATTAGTAAGGAAGTAGAACATATTAAAGTTCAGTTCCTTACTGAAAGTTTGGAACTCATTTTAGATAGAACTAAATGCGTAGGATGTGGTACATGTGCCAGAGTTTGTCCGAAGGATGTTATTTCAAGAGGACCAGTTGGAACATCACGTCGCTTTCCGACCTTAGAAGATATTATTCCAGAAGTCTATGATCCAGAAAAATGTGTTTTTTGTGGATGCTGCGTATATTTTTGTCCTTTCAGCGCGTTAACGCTTAAAAAAGATGGTCAAATAATAGAGTTAGAAGATATTAAAATTGTTAAGGAAAAGGTTGTTCCTAAACTCGAATTTGAAGCAAAAAAGATTACAAGCTATAATGGGATTGAAAGAGTTGTGAGACAATATACCGATGGTGACATAAGTATTGTTGATGAAGAATGCCCTGGAGGTTGCCAAACTTGTTATGAAGTTTGCCCATCTGGAGCAATTTCACTCCCGGTGAAATCTGATAAAGGATGGGAGACGGTTCCAAATGTGGTCGTAGATGAGGAGAAATGCGTGTCTTGTAGTGCATGTGATAATGCTTGTCCTACTGGGGCTGTAAAGTTAAAAATAACTGAAGTCAAGGCTTCAGGTGAATTTAGTGAGATGTTCTGGGAACCACTTATAGAAAGATTTAAGACTTTAAGGTGGAGTGAATCAAAGGAGGAACAATAAGATGGGTATAAATAATTTAATACTAATAACTTGTCGAACAATTAATCAAGGTATTGCTCTTGAAGGAGGCAAAAATACTCGTGAAAATGTTCGGGCAGCAGCTATATGCGCATTTGATAAAGATGATTTTAAAAAGCTAGATTGTCTTGTGGGCACACCAGTTAAGGTTTATACAGATCATGGTGAGGTAATGGTATATTCCACAATTTCAGAAGAAGGACCTCATCCAGGAATTATTTTTATTCCTATGGGACCTTGGGCAAACCAAGTAGTTAATCCTGATTCTCAATCATGTGGAACTCCTACATATAAAGGGATGAAAGCAAGTGTAGAAGCGGTTCCAAATGGTAAAGTATTGGGTGCAGTAGAACTAATTAAAACATTAAGGGAGGCATAAAAATGGTAATAAAGAATATTAAAACTATAACTGATGTGGTTTGTCCTTTCTGTGGGACTTTATGCGACGATCTTGAAGTAGATGTCGATGTTAATGAGCAGAAAGTAGTAGAAGTAAGAAATGGATGTCAAATTGGAACTAAAAAATATTTTTCATCAAATCCTAGCGAACATCGATATGAAAAACCTTTAATTAAAGATAATGGTTCTTATAAGGAAGTATCATGGGATGAAGCTTTAGATAAAGCTGCGGATATTCTTGTAAAAGCTAAGAGGTCCTTGTTATATGGCTTTTCAAGTACAGAATGTGAAGCTCAAGGTAAGGGTGTAGAGTTAGCAGAATTATTGGGGGGGATTTTAGATAATACATCTTCTGTATGTCATGGTCCCTCACTATTAGCAATTCAAGATGTTGGAGCACCTACTTCAACCTTAGGCGAGTATAAAAATAGAGCTGATCTCGTAATATTTTGGGGTTCTAATCCGGTTCATGCTCATCCACGACATCTTGGAAGGTATAGTGAATTTGTACGTGGATATTTTAGAAAAGATGGTCGAAATGATAGATTTATTGTAGTTGTAGATCCAAGAAACACACATACAGCTCAAATCGCTGATTTATTTATTCAAGTTAACCCTAATGAAGATTATGAGTTAATTAACGCAATTAGAGCAATGTTGCGAGGTGTGGATTTAGACGAAGAAGAGATATCAGGAATTCTAATTGAAAAAATTAAAGAATTAGTAGAAATATTAAAGTCTTGTAATTTTGGTGTCATCTTTTTTGGTATGGGATTAACCCAATCATTATCGCACCATCGAAATATTGATGCCGCTATTAGTTTAGTGCGAGAATTGAATGATCATACTAAATTTTTATTAACTCCTATGCGAGGTCATTATAATGTAGCGGGGGCAAATCAAGTTTTTTCATGGCAAACAGGATATAATTATTCTATAGATTTTTCAAAAGGGTATCCCCGATATAATCCAGGAGAATTCTCTTCCGTAGATGTATTAATGAGGGATGAAGCTGATGCTTCATTAATTGTTGCATCTGATCCTGCAAGTAATTTTCCAGCAGCAGCAGTGAAAAATATGTTTAAGCATCCTCTAATATCTATTGAACCTCATCACACTCCAACATCTGTGAATGCAGATATAATCTTACCACCTGCTATTGCGGGAATAGAATGTGAAGGAACCGCATATCGTATGGACAATGTTCCTTTAAGATTAAGAAAAGTTAAGGATGCACCAGGAGAGTGCTTAACTGATAATGAGATCTTAGAAAAATTAATAGAAGTAGTTAAAAAGAAAATGGGGGAGTAAATAATGGCTGAAATCAAATTAAAGTTAAAAAAGGAACCAGAATTTCCATTAGAAGCTGAATCTATTACACCTGATAATTTCGCTGGTAAAACTCAAGCAGATATAAAAAAATTGATAATTTATCATGGTAACGAGGAAAAAATAATAGGTGATTTTTTTGAGGTGTCAGGAAAGTCGGGGGATATTAATGAACTAACAATTATTATTGAAGGAGATTTATCATCTGTTAAACGAATAGGAGAAAAGATGAGTGGTGGAGAAATTATTATTAATGGAAATGTAGGGATGCATGTTGGAAATAATATGACTGGAGGGAAAATCACAGTTAATGGAAACGCAGATGATTGGGCTGGTGCAATGCTAAAAGGAGGGGAATTAGAAATTAACGGAGATGCGGGACATTATGTTGGTGCTGCTTATCGAGGCTATTGGCAAGGTATGGAAGATGGAGTTATAAAAGTTAACGGAAAAGTTGGAAATGAATCTATGTTATGGGCTCGAAATTCAAAAGGAGCTAATAAATGGCCTAAATTAATATGTGAGAGTGCAGCTTCATTTTTAGGAATGCATAATCATGGTGGAACAATCATAGTAGAAGGTGATTGTGATCGATGTATTGGCGCTGATCAAGCATGGGGAAATATTGTAATAAAAGGAAAATTATCGAGAAGACTTCCATCTTATAAGAAGGTCGGAGAAGTAAACGGTGTAGAATTACCTAATGGGGATAAAATAAACGGTAAATTTATTGAGTATTCAGGAGATCATTCTGTAAGGAAAGAAACAAATGGTCGATTATTTATTGCTGTATAAAAATATTTTTTATAATCCTATTTTTAGCTTATAAATATAAATAGCTATTTTCTTTCCTTTTTTATAATAATATTTGATACTAATTTGACATTTTCATAGTAAAGATTAAATTTATATTATATTAATAAAAATCAATTAAGTTTATTTCAAGGATTAAATTTGTTTAAACGAAAGATTAATATT
Source organism: uncultured archaeon (assembly GCA_964435435.1). Classification (GTDB taxonomy): domain Archaea; phylum Asgardarchaeota; class Lokiarchaeia; order Sigyniarchaeales; family SOKP01; genus Loki-b32. The sequence continues at coordinate 14,989 of CAYSZJ010000035.1, read as the reverse complement.
ACAAGAATTAGCAAAACAAAAAAAGAAGAAATAGTCGATATTATTCTTTATGAAAGTGCAATTGATTTATTTGTTAATTCTGAACCACTTGTGAATATCATATGTTTACCAAAGGATTTAAAAGAACTTTCAGTAGGATTCTTATTTTCAATAGGAATTATTAATTCTATAAATGATATAGAGAAAATTGAAGTAAATGAATTAGAAAATTCTGTGTACATCAAATTAAATGATAATATTGAGTATGATACTGAAACACTTAATCTTAACTCAATAAGTCGGGTTATTGATACTACTTGCGGTATCCCATCACCTTGGCGTAATCTTATTAAAAAAAAGTTGGATGAAGCTAAGATTAGTGATGCCATTAAATCTAAGACTAAGGTAAAATTGAATTCAAGTCTAATTTTTTCTGCCATGAAAAAAATGCAAAAATCAACTCCAATTTATCGAGAAACCGGTGGATGTCATGGTGCTGCGATATTTGATTTTGAAGGAAATTTAATAAGTAGTATGGAAGATATTGGAAGACATAATGCGATAGATAAAGTTATTGGAGATTTAATTCTAAAAGAATCCAGTTTAGATAATATATTTTTAACTTCTACGGGAAGATTAACAGGAGATTCTGTTTTAAAAGCAATTAGGGCCAAAATTCCTATAGTTGCCTCTCTTTCTGCTGCAATTGAATCTGGTATTAAATTAGCTTGCGCTTATTGTATTACTTTAATTGGATTTGTTAGAGGAAGTAGAATGAATATTTATACTCATTCTGAGAGAATTGAGATTTAATCAGTTTTGTCGACATTGAGAGGATAAGACTTCAATAATAGTTAAATAAAAGATCTCTATTATTATTTTATAATTAAATTTTTGTATAAAATATTTGATTAATTCAAAAACTAATACTTTTGAGGATAAAAATAATGGAAAATAAAAAATGGATTTTATTGTGTATCATTGGTGGAATTCTAATGTTTCTTGGTTCGATGATTGGTAGCATTTCATTCTTCGAAACTATTTTTGGCCTTTTAGTAGATGAAATTGGAGAAGATATGGCTAACATCGTCTCAATTATTTTACAAGTTTTAGCATATATAGCGATGGGTGGAGGTATTTCAGTGATTGTAGGGGTATTAATGGTAGCAAAGGATCATTATCGGTTAGGAAAATTTGTAATTGGAATTGGCGCTGGAATGGGATTGATTGGATTAATTGTTTTCATCATTACAAGCATAGTTAATGGAACTGTTGTCGGTGAATTCCTAGGAATTGTTTTACAAATATTAAATGGAAGTTATGGATTTTTAGGCGTTATATTAACTATTATTGCTAGGAAGAAATTAAAGAAAGATTAATATATAAAAGAGTATAAACTCATTACTTTCCTTTTTATTTTTTATATAAATTATATTAAAACACTTTTAGATTTATTTAGCAAGTTTTTTAATTTACTTTTAATAGATCTAAATATTACGATAAAAAATTACAAGTTTATTAAGTATTAAAATTTAAGAAGTGAAATTGATAATGGCAAAAGCAGAAGAATATAAAATGTTTCAAGGCTGCGTTATTGGTAACAGAATTCCCTTTATTGAAGCCTCTGCTAGAAAAGTGTTTGATAAACTCGGTATAAGAACCTCTGATGCAGCATTTGCATGTTGTCCAGATCCAGTTGGATTCAATAGTACTGATCATCTAAGTTGGATGGCAATGGGTGCAAGAAACCTTACGCTCGCTGAAGCTGAAGGAAAAGACATCATTTCATTATGTAATGGATGTTTTCAAACATTAAAACTAGTTAATGAGGAATTAAAGTATGATGATCATGAAAGAGAAAACATTAATAAAATCTTAAAATCAGTTGGAAAAGAATTCAAGGGATCAATTAATGTAAAGCATTTTGTAGAAGTATTACATGATTATATTGATAAAATAAAGGAGTATGTAAAAAATGAACTGAGTGGGATGAAAGTGGCTTGCCATACTGGATGTCACTATAACAGACCATCTGAAAAAATGCAAACAGATGATCCAATGAAACCTGTTAAGCTAAGAGAAATTGTTGCAGCAACAGGAGCAACTCCAGTTGATTATGAAGAAGAAATGCTCTGTTGCGGTTCTGGGGTTGGGAATTCAGAAGAAGAACCAGCAATGCAGATATTGGCAAACAAATTGACAAGTGCGATGAACGCTGGCGCAGAAGCAATGATTGTAAATTGTCCAGCATGTTTTCAACAATTTGACAATAACCAAAAAAAGGCAGGAGAAGTAGGGGGTAAAACTTTTAGTATTCCTGTTTTATATATAACTGAATTATTATCTCTCGCTTTTGGTGAAAAACTTGACGATTTAGGTTTAAAATTCCATCGTACCAGATTAACAGCTTTTTTAGAAAAATATAGTTTTAAATAATTTCTAAAAAACGCTAACTAATTTTATTAAACTCTACTTTTTAAAATTTAGAATTAAATAACATAAATCTTATTTATTCCCATTAGTAGGATTTATTTAAAGCTGTCTTTAAGATATTTGAAATTATGTCTTCAGAATTTGAAAAAAATTTGGATAAATTTGCTGAAGTAATTCTTAAAATTACCCTAAATTTACAATCTGGACAAAAGTTATTAATAACCTCTGCTCCTCTTGAATTAGCTCCTTTAGTACGATTAATTGTTAAAAAAGCATATCAAATTGGAGCACGTTTAGTTAGTGTATTATGGGATGATGAACAATTAACATTAACTCGTTTTCAACACGCACCCCGAGATTCATTTAATGAATATCCAGTATGGCGTATAAATTCGATTTTAGAGGTGATTAATGAAGGGGGAGCCATATTAAGTTTTGATAATGAGACCCCTGACTTGCTAATGAATCAAGATCCCAAATTAATAATGACTAGCCAACAATCATATTTCAAAAATATCAAACCAGTTTTAGACAAAATTTTTAAGAACGAGTCTAATTGGGCTGTTATAGCTGCTCCTATAGATGGATGGGCAAAAAAACTATTTCCTAAACTTTCTCATGATAATAGAATAAAAAAATTATGGGATATTATCTTTGATATTTGTCGTGTGAAATATGAAGATCCCGTCTCAATTTGGAAACAACATGCTAGGCAACTCTTAGAAAGATGTAAATATCTCAATAAAAAACAATATAAAGCACTAAAACTCATCGCACCAGGAACCGATCTGAAGATTGGATTACCAAAAGGTCATATTTGGTTAGGAGGGTATGATTATACTCCTAATGGAATTAAATTCACAGCAAATATTCCAACTGAAGAAGTTTTTACTATGCCCCATAAAGATAAAACAGAAGGTGTTGTAACAGCGACCAAGCCCTTATATTTTGATGGTAATCAAATTGAAAATTTCAAATTAAAATTCTCTAAAGGCGAAGTTATTGAAGTTACTGCTAATAAAGGAGAGAGTTTTCTGAAAGAACTAATAAAAACTGATCAGGGCGCAAAAAGATTAGGGGAAATAGCACTTGTTCCAAATAGTTCTCCTGTTTCCAAATCAAACTTAGTGTTTTACAATATTCTCGTAGATGAGAATGCTTCAAATCATATTGCACTAGGTCGAGCTTACAAAAATAATATAAAAAACGGTCAAACTATGTCAGATGATGGATTTTTAACAGCAGGAGGTAATAATAGTCTTATTCATATCGATTTTATGATTGGTTCAGATAAAATGAATGTTAATGGAATATTAGAAGATGGATCAGTTGAGCCAGTAATGCAAAATGGAGAATGGGCATTTTAAATTCTACTTAATTAACGATTCTATATCAGCTAATATATTTAAAGGGACTTTCTCTAGTAATACTTGAGCTGATTTTGGATTGCCTCCTCCTTTCCCACCATATTTATTAATTAAATTATCCAAGATTTTACTAGCATCTATAGATTCACTTAGAGATAATAATCTGATTTTATTAGTTTGCATCTTTACAATAATGAGTGAATTTAACGGAAATTGATCCAACATTTTATTTAACATTTTTAAGTCAATATTAAAGTCAATTACAAAAAGAGAGATTTTATTAATTATTGAAATAGGTGATTTTGAGATAATCTTTAAAAATTCAAATGATAATTCCTTATATTGTTCTTGAAGGCTATCAATAAATTGTAAACGGTTATTAATTTTTTCTTTTAATTTGATAATAGATGTGTTTAATTCATTAGAAAGATTTATCATAACAGCGTTGTTATTAGAAATTGCTAAGATTGCTTTATTTCCTACAAAATACCTTATCTCATTTCCTTTTTTAAATTCATAGATAAAAATATGACCAATTTCTGCTGTATTTTGAACGTGAGTTCCACCACAACATACTAAATCTATATTTTCAATTTCCATTAAACGTATTTGAGATTCTCTAGGAATTGTACTTCGAATTTTTTCAGACATTTTTTCAGCTTCTTCGTGTTGAAATATTTTCGCATTTACTTTTAAGTTATTGGAAGTACAAATCTTATTAACTTCAATTAAGATTTCCTTAAATTGTTTATAATCTATTTTTTGAGATATTTTAAGGAATACATCTTCAAAACTGAGATTAGCGTGTACCGTATCAATATTGTACTTATTTTTAATAACTGCTGAGAAAATGTGTTGAGAAGTATGAGCTTTCATTATGCCATAACGATATTCCCAATCAATCTCCCCCTGTACCTGATCTCCGATATCAATTTTTTTTTTTAAATCAGGAGATAATTGGTGTAATATATCTTCCCCTTCTTTAATAACGTGCATGACTTCAATTCTTAGATTATTAATGCTTAAATATCCACGATCACTCAATTGATTCCCACTTTCGGGATAGAATAAAGTCTTATCAAGTATAATTCCGTTTTCTCTAATCGATTTTACTTCAGCCATAAATTTGGTTTCATAAGGAGTTTCCCAATACAATTTTTTAGTCATTGCCTTAACATCGCTTGAAAAGATTAATATGAGATTATATCAATTAATATTCTAACATATTTCAAATTATAAGGTACTTAAAATATTAAAGTGAGTTGATTTTAGATGATTGAATTTGTAAGAACTCCAGATGAAAGATTTAAGAATCTTCCTGACTTTCCCCATGAACCTCACTACATTGAAGATCTTAAATCCTATGAAGATTTAAGAATGTGTTATTATGATGAGGGTCCAAAAGACTCTAATGAGGTGTTTCTATGTCTTCACGGAGAGCCAACGTGGAGTTATTTATATCGGAAAATGATCCCTATTTTCTTAGAAGCTGGATATCGCATTGTCGCTCCAGATTTTTTTGGGTTCGGGAGATCTGATAAACCAGTTAAAGATGAAATTTATACATTTGATTTTCATAGAAATTCACTTATAGAATTCATAAATTATTTAGATTTGAGCAATATAACACTTGTCTGTCAGGATTGGGGAGGTCTATTTGGCCTTACATTGCCAATGGAATTCCCTAATAAATTTAAACGTTTAATAATAATGAACACTATACTAGGAACTGGTGATTTTGAAATTTCCCAAGGATTCAAAGCATTTCGAACATTTGTAAATCGAACTCTGATATTGATGCAGGGCGTTTAATTCGCAGTGTGACACGACACTTGACTCCTGAAGAGGTTGCAGCTTATGATGCTCCTTTTCTTGACATCAAATATAAAGCAGGAATTAGGAGGTTTCCCAATTTAGTCCCTACTAGTTATGATACTCCGGGAGCTGAAATATCGAGAGAGGCTCGAGATTGGTTCCAAAAAGAATGGACTGGTGAATCTTTTATGGCTGTTGGTATGGCAGATCCCGTACTTGGACCTCCCATGATGCAGATATTAAGAGAAATGATTCCAGATTGCCCTGAACCAATGGAAATTAAGGATGCAGGACATTTTGTACAAGAATGGGGTAAAGAAATAGCTAAAAAAGCGTTGGATGCTTTTAACCTTGGAGAGTAAAAAGTTTATTGATTTATATTTTTAAAACACCATTCTTTATTAAAACAAATTAAATAACAAATTTAGAGGAAAAAAAAAAATGCCAATTATTATGATTGAAGGCCCTCCACGTGATATAGAAACTAAACGGAAGCTTGTTCAACAATTCACAAAGATATTTAAAGAAATTTATGGATATCCTGAAGATTTTACTCATATCTCAGTAATTATCCGAGAAAATTCTCCTGAAAATGTGGGAGCAAATGGAGAATTATTAAGCGATAGATTTAGAAAGTAAAGTAAATAAATTTTTTTTATTTCTATTAAAATCTTTATAATTTTTATAAAATCAATCTCCCAAAAAGATTAAACCCATCGACTTTTTCTATTTTAACGTTAACAAATTTACCGAATTCACCATCATAATTATCTATAAACACATTTTTATAAGCAATATTCCGACCAAATGCCTGACGATTTTCTGATCCTTCATGTAATAATAAAATTTCACCTTCCCAATCCTTCCATTTATCATTAATGTGTTCTAAACTGTTTCTAAACACACTTGAAAGTCTTATTGATCTATTTTTTATCGTTCTACTCTCAATTTGTTTCATTTGTTTTGCTTTAGTACCTGGGCGAGTTGTGAATTTTGAAATATTTAAAATCTCAGGTTTTAACCATTTTACAAAATTAATTGTCCTATAGAAATCATATTCAGTTTCACCAGGAAAACCACAGATAATATCAGTAGATATTGTAAGCTTTGGAAATTCCATTCTTAAAATCTCAATGTTATTAATTGTATCAGGAATTAGATATTTTCTTTGCATTGTTTTTAGGATGCTATTGCTCCCCGATTGAATAGGGATATGTAAAAACTGATATACTTTTGGTTGCTTAAAAATTGAAATTAATTGTTCTGTGTTATTAATTAAAAAACTTGGGTTAATCATTCCTATCCTTAAAAAGAATTTAAACTTCAAGCAAGTAATTTTATTAACTAAATCATATAATGTAGCACCATTAGATTGATATATGCTACAATCTTGTGAAGTTAAATATATTTGTTTAATACCTTGTTTCAATTGGTATTTTACATTTTGAATAATATTATTAGGATTATAGCAATTTAATTTTCCCCTCGCGTTTTTTACACAACAATAAGTACATGAGCCTAAACATCCCTCTGAAATTGGAATAATTCCAGTTATTTTTTCAGGAGGATGGTTAATATAAATTCCTGCTTTATCAATTGATTTTTCGGATTTAAATATTAAATTTTTTTTACCCTTTTTAATTTCTTTGAATATTTCAGGAAGCTGTGTAATATTATCTAAATCTATGATAGCAGAAAATGATGGAATTACTTTTTCAATCACTCCTATATAATTTGGAGCAATATGTGGTAAACATCCAGCAATTATAAAATATTTGTGTGGTATAGTTTGATAAAGCTCATATAATTCTTTTAAACGAGTTTTTATTTTATTTTCTGTTTGTTCTTTTACACCACAAGTATTTATTATGATAAATTGAGCTTCCTCTATTGATTTTTGGACATAATTCGATTCTAACAATACATTTGTTATTATGTATGAATCTGCCTTGTTTGATGTGCATCCATACGTTTCTATATAAACCGAATTCTCTAGCAAATTTAATTCATTTAAAAAGAATATAATACTTTATAAAAAGACCTTGATTATTGACTAATAAATACTTTTTTTAATTAAAATAATCTAGCACATTTTAAGCATAAAAGTTGGGTAACAATGCCAAAAAAAATCAAATATGCATATTGTAAAATATGTAAACATGAAGTAGATAATCCCAGTAAAAAACCAATGACTACAAGTCAAAAAATTGGGTGGATAATTGGTATTGTAGCTACTTTGGGAATTGCTGCTATTGTTTTAGCATTTATTCAATCGAATAAACCAAAGAATTATTGTCCTGATTGCTATACTAAATTAGAATATTCTGATGAACCATTTGAAAAACCAAAGAAAAAACCTGAAGAAATGACTCCTAAAGAAAGAGTCCTTGATAAAGCTGGAATCGAAGAAGAACCAAAAGAGAAACCAGAGAGAAAAAAGCCTGAAAAGAAAAAAGCTGAAGCAGAAAAGAAGATTTTCTGTCCTTATTGCGGAGAAGAATTAGATGAAAAATATCCAACTTGTCCCTTCTGTCAGTCCATTATAGAGTATTAAGTTTAAATATTACAATTCGAACAATAGTTTTTCATATCAATAAAATAATAAAAATAAATAATAGATCAACTAATAATAAAAATATATAGTTTTGAAAACCAAATTTAATTTATTTATAAAAAAATAAGTTGAGTAAATTATGCCGAGAACAGGAAGAAGATCACCAGATAGAGAACCACACCCCTTAGATGTTTATAGCGCATGGGATCTACGCTTTGCAAAAACAGTTTATTATGGACTAATACTTGCTACAATAGTAGTAGTATTAGGTGTATGGGGAATAATTTTAGGATTTTTATTCGCAGGTGAAGCGTGGCAAAACTTTTTAGAACTTGATCTTGGGTATCAGATTGCTATCATTGCTGGAGCAATTACCGGTCATTTATTCTTATTAGTTCTCTTTTATACACTTTTCCGTGGTGGAATGGTGCGTTTATGCCAATTTATGTTTAAGGATCGTGCAATTGCAAATAAATGGCAAGATTATTACGGATTGCGAATGCTTATAGGAATAGCTCTGATGGGCCTATATGTAACAATTATAAGTCTTATTATCGGTTTGCTCCCAACTACATTTCTTAGACTTGTAAGTAATGTTTGGGATTGGATGGTGAATCACTTTACACCTGGGATGTGGATTATGTGGGTAGGGGTAATTCTTTTTATAATAGTCGGAATTTTCTTTATAGGATTTTTTATTTGGAATCATGGTGTTTTCTGGGTACTTAGACATGTCAAAGAAATAGAAGAAGAAATTGAAATTGATGAGAGTATTAAAAAAGAAGCTATCCAAAATGCCGATGAGAGAGCACTTAGAGACATTTATAAGAAAGAAACGGGGCAAAAAGCGATTTATAGAGGCAAAGAAACTAGTGGATATGAAGAGTGGAAAAAAGAACAAGGTGTAAAAAAATAAATCTTTAAAAAATAAAAATTAATTTTAAAATTTTTTTTTATTTCTTATCTTCTCATCATTCTTGGATTTCTAAACAAGTCTAGTTCTTTTCTGGGCATTTTATAATCTGTTGTTGCTGTCTTTCTCATCTTTTTGTATAATTTTTTAATCATCTTTTCTGCGTCTCTCATAAAATTACAAATACATCCAAAAATTATCATATAGAGCACAAAAGTTTTATCTTTTGCATACGTTTCATCCGCAATCTGAATCTCAAAATTTTTTTGCACTCTCTGTCCGTCTACTCGAGCTATTTTTTGCTGACCAATATAAATCCAATAGTTTCTTCCCGGTCCTACTATTCCTTTAGCATGAACTACTTGAAGTTTATCATCCTTTTGTTCTGGAAGAAGTGGCCAAGTCCAACGAGTCCCCATTAATCTCCAACCTCTTACAACACGAGCTAGATGAATCATTCGCGGTACTTGCATAAAAAATACAGGAGCAGGATGTTTAATTTCATAACTCTGGACTAATGAGTGGGCAACACTTAATTCAAGACCTCCTTTGAAATTGCCTCCTTTAGGTTGGGCATCCATCGTTTCCTCCATTAGTGTAAAAATACGGCATGATAGACGTCTTTCTTCAAGTGGTTTTTCTTCCCAGTCATCCTTACTAAAAGCAATAATATATTTTTTCTCACCATCAACTTCTACTACTCCTTCAATATCAAAATTTTTGGAAAACCAGCGCGTTTTTGCTTGATATTTAAGTTGTTGGTGTATTCCTAACTCTTCATCGTGTAAACGTGTTCGCCAAAAGTTAACTTTCAATTTTTTATATACTGCTTTCTTTGGTGGTATGGGTTTTTCAAGAGTAGCTGGTTCTTTAGAAGGTTTTTTTACTTTTTTTTTTGCTGGTTTTGCCCTTGATTTTGCTCTAGGTTTAGCTTTTTTTGCCGCTTCTTCCATTTCTTCTACTGGATCTTCTTCTGACATAACTAATCACATTTATTAAAATTGTTTTTAAATTTTATTTAATAAAATTAAATCTTTTTATTTCTTTTTTAATTTTTTCTTATGACAAGTTTAGTATTAAACTAATCATTACGGATTTATATTTTTATTTATATAGAATTAATATTCAACTCTTTGTATACTTAAATGCGATTTAAAAAGAGATATAATTACAAAGTTATTTTTAAGACTTACAATGAAAAGTTATTATCTCTGAATTTCTTGATGGAGATTTTCTATAAATGCATCAAAATCTTCCTTATCAAATTTGACATTTAATAGGTGACCTAATATAGGAGGAATATGTTCCTCTTTTATATAAACAGGAATCAGTTTTAACAATTCTTTTTTCCTTCTTTGAAAGGCTGCTTGCCATTCGTCTTTAACTGCGGCAGATTTTACGGAATGTTCAGTACAGAATAAAATAAATACATTACATTTTTGTAGCGTTTCATCCATGAATTCTACAATATTTTGTTTGCTATCTGCTTCCCAAAATAATACTCTATCTATATCTGGATAATCTTCTAATCTTTTTACAATTCTTGGCATATCGAAATATTCTGAATCTCTTGTAGAATAACTCAAAAATAAATTAAATTCTTTTAATTCTTCTGGTCTTAACTTAGAAACTGCCACTACTTCTGGAACACCTAGATCTTCTCGTGCTAATCTAGAAGCACCCTTTCCAAGATTTATTTCCTTCCATTTATTATAAGTTAGAATTAATTCATCAATTTGATCTATATTTCTTTGTTGATCAAATGCAATTGCTTTGGAACTCGCAAAATAATCGCCAAAAATTTCATTTTGGCTAATCATGTCTTGAAATACTGAAATAATTAAATCTTCATCCTCTATTCCAGATTTATCACTAATATCAATAATTTCTAATCTGGGAAATTTAGTGCCTAAATCTAAAACAGTCTTTTTTAATCTACTAATCATCTCTAAATATAGATTATTACAATAAACTATACTTTTTTCACATGCTTCTGTGATATCAACTAAGCTATATTTATTAGACAAATCTTTTACTTCATTCAGATCTTTGATAGCTTCCTTTATTTTTCTTTCTTTTATTAAATGATCAATGAAAGATAGTCTTTCTTCGAGTTTATTTTCAATCTTACTTTTCTTTTTTCCATATACTTTTACTTCTTTTCCACGTTTTGGGATAGATACTCTTCTCCTTAAAATTATAGCAGAACTTAAACCCGCTATACCAACGATACCTACTGCTACACTCACGATAACAATAATTAAAGGAAATTCCCCTTTAGTTATGATTGTGTTTCCTTCAATATGATTTCCCTCACTATCCTCATCAACATAAATCGCCTGATCGTTTTTCTCAAAAATATTATCTAATATCGAATTAAAGTCCGAATTATTGAAAAATAATCCAAATTGATTGTATCCTATGAAATTTCCACCAATAGTGTTATTATTACTGAATAATAGATATACGCCCCAAAAATTACGACTAATGGTTTCTGCATTGTTTAAAATAAAATTAAAACTACTTTGACTTAAATAGATTCCAGCAAAATCATTGTCATTCATGGTACTGTCACTGATAGTTATGTTTTGACAATCATAAAGAAGAAAGCCATTAGCGTTGTTATCAGAACAATTAACATTTCTTAAAATAGCATTTGAAACATGTTCTAATTTAAGCCCCGCTTCATTAATTCCTCCACCCGCATTGAAGAAAATGCAGTTTTGTATAATAAAGTATACACTTGAATTTCTGATTGAAAGACAACTAGTTGTATCTTGACCATCAATTTCTAAAGACTCGATAATATAAGGATCTTGCTCAGTACCAGAACCAATACACCAACCCTGCTCTACTGCATCATCCCATGTATAATCTCCCTCTCCCGTATCATCAATTACTAATGGGGGAATCGGATACGATTCTGGTTCTTCATTCACAATTATCTGGATCGGGTATAAAACAGTTTTATAGCTTGTTGTTGCATTTGGTGCCTTTTGAGCAGAAATAACAAAATTATGAGTGCCCACACCTAAACCTGCAGTGTCTAGTTGTAGAGTATATTGTTTAAATGTTAAATCTTCTATAAAACTATATGAAAATGTGCCAGATTGTAATTCTACTGATGCTGAACTGATATGATTGTTCGTAAGATAAGGCATATATTTTACTGTAATATTCAAAATTATGTTCAAATCAACTTCAATAGAACCATCCTTGATACTGTAGTCCCCAGAGACGTAAAACACAATATAAGTATCTAATCCGTCGTCCCAAATTGGAAAATTATCTTGAGTACCAGCTGATCCGGGTATATAATATGGAGTATCACCAATCCCATCATCATTCACATCTATTCCATCATAATCATCCCAATAATTACCAATAGAAGCATTATTCCAAAAATTATTAGTACCATTATCAAGCGCGTTGATAATATTTGTAGTAAATCTATTATTAAAAATAAAAGAGTTGTTAGAATTAATTATTTGAACTCCGTAATTATTGCCTGAAATATAATTTCTAGATAGTAGTGAATTATTAGCGCTAATTAACTCAATCCCGATTCCTGCAGAATTCTTTAAAGAACTATTGTAAATTATGAAATTACTACTTGAATTTTCAATTAGAATACAACTACGAGATCTACCTTGTCCATCTATAACTAAATCCTCAATTATATACGGATCACTCGAATTACCAAATCCACTACATTTCCCCATAGTTTTTAAAGTATCCCATTCTTGGTCGCTATTTATATTGATATTTCCAGGGAATAAAGTGCTATTTTGTGAAACTCCGTAAAATATTATTTTATCCCACGGATTTGATTTAAATCCCTCTACATACTCATAATATGCATCATAAACACGTGGAGTGTATAAAAATGCCATAGGCATAAGATCTTCAACAATATATTTTTAAATATTATTATAAATTGTTTTTCGAGCCGTGGAATCAGTCTCATTCATTGCATTATCCATTAAATTTTGAAGAGTAGTATCATTAACTTGACCATAATTATTTGTGCCAATAGAGGAATTAGAGTATAATTCATTTATAACAGTGTATGGATCATTAAGATCGGGACCCCAACCAACAAACCAAAGACCTAGATCGTCAGGATTATTAGATCCAGTATCTAAGAAGGGACCCCAGTCTCTATCTGTTTCATTAAGATCTATTCCAATTTTCGATAAATTATTAATTAAAAAGTTATTTAATAATTGATTAGTTGGATGAGGGGTTCCTGAAAAATTGAAGAGATTAAGATCAATAGGTGAACCTAATCCATCTTTAGCAAAATGAGCAGAGGTCCAATTACTTTCATGAATGCCAGGATAAGTTGTATTCAATCCAATACCAAAACCCATACTCTGCATTAGTTCTCTTGCTTTTGTAATGTTAAGTTCTACCACCTGATTTGTATTATTAGAGTAGATTATTCCATCTGCAAGTGGAGAATTTGGCCTTTTTGACGGGGTTGATATTATATTCTCTATTATATAAGAGTAGTTAATTGAGTAAGAAATTGCCTGTCTCCATGTTTTGTTGAGGAGTTTATTATTCATTCCTAAATAATAGAAGACATTACTCCAATCTTTTATTACATTGATATTAGGATCAGACTCTAGTGTATTTAGCATATCATGTGAAGGAGCACCGATCAAATCAACTTGACCATCTATTAATGTTTGATTTTGATTTGAAGCAGGTATAATAGAAAATCTTAATAATTCGATTTGTGCTTTACCTCTTGAATAGTTTTCATAAGCGTGAAATCTAACTTCATTATTAGGTATATATCGATCATAAATAAATGGGCCGGTTCCGACAAGATCGTCCATGGCGGAGCCATTAATATATTGATTAGGATTTGTTGAAGCAGGAGATAAGATATAAGATCCAGGACTGCATAATAATCCAAGTAATCCAGCAAAAGGTCTATTCAATACAAACTTTATAGCTGTCTCATTTATTATTTCAGTTCTGTTAATAAAAGGAGTATAATCCTTCCAGCGATATAACCAATTTATGGTAGTAATATTCTGCGGTGTCATTTTCCCAGTCGAATTCATAAAATATGCTAATCTATCAAAGGAAACCTTGACAGCTGTTGCATTAAATTTTGTTCCATCGTGAAAAGTAACATTATTTAAGAGTGAAACTGTATAATTTAAATTATCTGAAGACCAAGTACCTGTTCCATTTGCTAAATTGGGAACAATTGCCAAGTTAGGATCACTCAGATTATAACGAAATAATCCTTCGCAAACTTGATCAATTACAATGCTATCACTTCCCCCCCACGCATTATGTGGATCGAGCTCCCAATAATTATGTTCTAACCATAATCCATAAGTGAATTTAAAGAAATCGTCTCCTGGATTGCTTGTTTTTAAATCTCTTTTATTTTTTATTAGATCATTTTCAATTTGCTTATTAATCTTTGTTGTAAAATTTGGATTGAAAATAAATAGCAATGATAAGAAAATGATTGATATCAATAGGAACCTTTTTAAAGTTAAATAATATTTTGAATTGAGTGAAAAAAATTTAGTCCAAGAATTTTTAACCGAAAGGGTGTTAATTTTATATTTCATTCTTTTAAGTGTGATTCTATTGATGATAAAATTAAGTTTCTAAAATGATCAAAAAATGGAATTTGCATGCATATTTATAGAACTATTACTAAGTTAAGATGAATATATATTTAAGGGTTTATTTTTGTGATCATTTTTACAAAAATATTGATCAAAAAAATAAATGAAGTAAGTTAAAATCTCACTTCACATCTATCTGAGTCGCAAAATTTCTCGCCTATAGCTCTATCTCTTGTTCCATCTAAATTAAATAGTTTAACCTTGCTTATTATTTCTTCATACTGCTCCTTAGTAATTTCCTCATAAGGAGCCTGTTTATAGCCAT
>CAYSZJ010000034.1:32804-35436 GCA_964435435.1 uncultured archaeon | reverse complement strand
CAACTTTGGATGGAAAGACCTATAATTAATTATCTATTTTTTTTTTTTCTATTTTATTTTTGATATAAATTTGTTTTCTTGTTCTTTTGTTATAATTTTTCACTATAGAACTAAAATTTTATATTAAAAAATATCTAATTTTACATTAATCAAAAATTTATAATCAGTTTCTATAAAATATTTCGATGGCTGGTCCTCAGAAATTTGGTTTTAAGATTACGGTTATAGGAGATGGAAGGGTAGGAAAGACCTCCTTGATTAAAAAATTTACGAAAGGGTCCTTTGAAAAAAATTATGTAAGGTCTATTGGTGCGCAATTTTCTGAATTTGATAAGGAAATTGAGGGAGATCACATTAGATTAATCTTTTGGGATATTGCAGGTCAAGATGAATTTCATTTTCTACGCCCCTCTTTTTACAATGAGAGTAGAGCTGCAATCATTGTATATAGTTTGGAAGAGAATGAACTTGGAAAAAGAAGTCTTGAAAATATAGAACATTGGAATAATGAAGTACAGCAACATTGTGGAGATATTCCAATTATCTTATTTGCTAATAAAGTAGATTTAGTTGATGAAAATAATTTAGATGATATCAAGATTCAAAAAGTGGTAAATGACCAAAATTTTCTTGGTTATTATCTAACATCAGCAAAAACGGGTCAAGGAGTTTATGACGCTTTTAACACAATTATCAATAAATTATATAAGAAATATAAAGAATTAGCTTCAGCATCATAAATCTTTTGATAAGAATCAAATCTTCTAAGCTTTTCAAATACTACCTAAAACTCAGCTTGAAGTTGTTCTATTTCTGCTAGGAATAATTCTGTAATTGCTAACCATTCCTTTTTGGTATTAATATCAATTGAAGCGGTATTTATAAATTCTTTCCCTTTCTGGAGGTAATTTATAGCTAATTCATAATTTTCAAGTTCTTTATAACAAATTCCTAATTTAATATATGTTTGGTAACTATACCATGTATTACTGCTAATCTCTATTGCTTTCTGGAACTGTTTTATAGCGTTATCATATTCAGCAAAATTCATTAGGATTTCACCATATGTATCATAGTAAAGTTCATTCTCTGGATCTCTTTCTATTAGATTCAAAATTAAATCTAAGGCTTCTTCTTTTTTATCTAAATATTGTAACCAATATGTTTTATTGAGAAGAAGATTATTATCTTTCGGATATTTATCAATTAATTCATTAATTATCTCTAATCCAGCGTCTATATTTCTCATTTCTTTAAGAATATATGCTTTTTTCAATTTAAGATCCCTTTCCTCTTCAGAAAATTGTATTAGCATATTATCTAACAGTTTTATTAAATCATGATATTGGTTAAAATACATCAAAATCTTAATTTTTGAATAATATAACTCAACCTTTTCTGGATTTAATTCAATTGCTTTATCGATTTCTTTAATTTTTTCTTGATATTGAAATTCTAAATCATTCACATTTTGGGATTGAAATAAATCAGGAATATTCTGCCATATAATTCCTTCCAACTTATCGGAAATACCTTTTAACTTCCTCTTTTTCTCAATTTTGTATGCTAAATGAGTGATATATTCAGGTAAAAATTTCCTTAATGAGTTTTTTAACTCCTCTTTAAATATATTTTTACACGCTTCGTTTAAAATAGCATTTACAGTAGAATTCATATCAAGAGGTAGAATTAATTTTGATGAATTTTCAAAGAGCTTATTTAAATAAGTAAATTTTGTAATGTGCTCTTCTGTAATAACACGGAGCATCATCTCAATTTTCTCATCTGATTGAAAATAATAATATCTATTTGGAGGAACCTCCAATTTATAAAATTTTATAGGATAAATTTGATTTTCGACTATTTCATCAATATAATACTCAAGAGTAGTTTTTTTGATTTCATACTTTCCTGAAAATTCTTCAGGAAAAATATATTTCGGAAATTCATTTGGGTGATTTAATGAGAGAAAAAGCAATATTTTATGGAAATCCACCTCATTTCTTAATACACTTTTAATTTGTTCATAATCTAGTCTCAATATACTATTAAGAAATCTAAATTGAATGTCTCTATCACTAATTTCATAATCTTCAAAAAACTTGAGTGTTTTTTGAGTCAACTCTGCAATCCGTTTACTTTCTTCTTCTAATATCGATTGTCTATCTAAATCATAATGGCTTAACATTTCAGAGTATTCCAATTTCCCGGCTTGGGTAATTCTATACTCTTTATCTTCCTTTCTTACAAATTTATTCTCGAGCAAATTATTTAAATTCTTCGATAATGAAGATTGATTTATTTTAAGAGGGTCTTCGAGAAAATCTGCCCATTTACAGTAGTTATTATTGTATAACATCCACAGAATCCAATGATCATAATTTCTTTTGTTTAAAATTACCTGTGGAGGATAACTTAATTTTCTTCCTTTTTCCTTTGCTTGACCTAAATCGTAAAATCTATTTCTTCCTTTAGGTGTAATACGATACTTATTAAATTCACTCTTTACTATATACCCATCGCGTTTAAGTCTATTCAAATATATTGATAAAGTTGAACGATTCACTTTTTCTTTTAAATCTGACCAAGTGCATACTTCATTATTATTCAAGATCCAAAGAATAATATATTC
>CAYSZJ010000034.1:0-32704 GCA_964435435.1 uncultured archaeon | reverse complement strand
AATCTGACCAAGTGCATACTTCATTATTATTCAAGATCCAAAGAATAATATATTCATAATTTGGTCTTCCAATAATGGGATCTAAAATTTCATCAGGGGGAAAATTGCATGAAGACACAAAAACTCATCCAATAAGGCGTTCTAAGTTCATTCTCTATAATTATTATATTATAGAGTTTATTTATACTTTTCGGTCTAAAACAAATTTAGGACTCCAATTAGAGTTTTAGATATTAAACTATATATCGAACCCTGATCTTACTATATTCAAGAATAAATATAAGAGTGGGAAAAAAATGGAACAAGTTATAAAAAAAAAAGATACCCTTGTAGAACTTGAAGAATTATTTATAGTTTTATTGAAAAAAGTTTCCAAAACCAGGGAAAAAGACATTGAAGTTGCTAAAAAACAATATGAGCTACATGAAATTTACAATAATTTAAACCCAAGATACTTTGAAAACCAGATTACGCTAAAAGATGCAAAACTCAAAATAGAATCATCGGATATCATTCACAGTTCTAAATTTGACCTTTTTGGGGTACATTAAGAAAAATCATGATTAAATTTTTAAAAAAATAATGAGGTGATGAAGTCTGACAGAAAGTAAGAAAATAATCAAACTTGATATGAATGAATATTTGGATGTAGATTTTATAAGAGAAATTAGACAATGGCCTAAAATATATACTACAACAACCCCCATCACCAAAGATGGAACAGATTTGATTGAAAAGAAGAGAGCCAAAAAAAGATGGAAACAATCTTATAGCTATTATTTGTTGCATCCTGAAAAGTTTAGATTCGGTCAAAAAGATTTAAAATAAAATTTGAAAAAAAAGGGGTGATTAACAAAATGGTTGAAGTTGTAGTCAAGAAAAAAGCTCTTGAGGAACCATTCAAAATTGAAGAAATAATTATTTTAGAAGAGCTTCCTCCAATTGAGGGGGAATTCGAAGTAGTGAAAGTTAAGGCAGAGGAAAAACCAATTAAAAGAGCTTTATCAAAATTATTAAAGAAAGCTAGATATAACGCTAAATATTTAGAAGAAGTGTTTAATATTGAAAATCTTAAAAGAAATATACATTACAGGAATTACGGGCTTCTCTAAAATAATTTATTCTCATCAAGCTGATTTTATTCATCTGAAAAGTTGAGTAATCAGATCAGGGAGTAGTAAGGCTAGGGGGAGGGGGTCCTTTAATGACTCCCTCCTTCTTTTTTTTTTTATAAAAATTATTGATCAAAATAAACCGAATTTTTTTTATTTTCATACATGATGTATGAAACATTCTAAAAATTTGCTTAATAGCGAAGAAATTTCATTTTGAGGTGATTTTTAAACCAAAATTTTATATTAATTAATAACTGATCTTACTTTAATTAAAACTTTTTAATAAGAATTAATTATTACCCGATTTCTGCGAAGAATACAAATGAATGATAGGGGACGTAAATTCGGTTTTAAGATAGCTTTTGTTGGTGATGGAAGGGTAGGTAAGACATCCTTAATTAAGAAATTTACTAAAGGCTCTTTCATAAAAGATTATATTAAAACTATTGGAGCACAATTTTCTGTTTTTGATAAAGAAATAGAAGGAGATCGAATTAGACTATTGTTTTGGGATATAGCCGGCCAAGATACTTTTCACTTTCTACGCCCTTCTTTTTTTAAAAATAGTAAAGCTGCTATAATTGTATATAGCCTTGAAGAAAACAGACTCGGTGAAGAGAGTTTTAAACATATTCCAGACTGGCATGAAGACATTACAAAATATTGTGGAGATGTTCCTATAGTAATATTTGCTAATAAGGTTGATTTAATAGATGAAAACAACTTGGATAAATCTACTATTCAAGAACTTGTTAATGACAACAACTTTCTTGGATATTACATCACATCAGCAAAAACCGGGGAAGGCGTTATTAAGTCATTTAACGCAATTATTGATGTATTGTATTTTAAATATAAGGAATTATCTACAGAGTTATAAGGTTATAGATTAATACCTTTGATATTTACTGAATTTCGACATTAAAAAAATAATTTTTATCAAAATCACTAAAAGACCAGTAAATTATTTAGAAAAATGAAAAAAATTTTTATTAAAAAAAATGCTAAAAAAATAAAATGTTTTATAAATGTAGAAAAACAATTATCCATGATATTTAAATAAATAATAAATAAAGCGAAATTCGAAAAATTATGAGATGAGAAAAATGCCTGAAATATCTAATAATACAAAGGATAATATCCTTCAAAAATTTGGTACTGTTCTTGGCCAGAATATAATTGATACGGTAAACCAAGGATTAGCTAATAATGAAAGCCATGGTCAATTAAGGAAACGTATAAAAGATACTCTTGATCCCAGCCTTTCTAGTACGGAAAAAAATACCATGATTAATAACATGATGTCATTTGTTATAGTTGGTTAAGAATTTGACTAGATCAATAAATTAGAGGTTTTATTTTTTTTAATATTTTTTTTTTAGACTTGTATTTTTTAGAATTCGAAGAAATATAGAGAAATACTTTTTTGAAAAATTTTGTTTGTGTTGATGGCAAGGTAAATACACTTGAATAAGAAATTTTTAGACATATTGATGATTTTTCCATCTGGTGGGGTTTTAAATTTATCTAGTTATAACCAAAATTTGGGTTCAGCTTATGTAATCGCATACTTAAGAAAAAACGGTTTTCGTGCTGAGCAATTTATCTCAAAAGAGTCTTTTAATGTTAAAGAATGTGTTAAGAAGATAGCAAATTATAATCCTAAAATAGTTGGATTTACAGTTTATGAAAAAAATTATATGCAATGTGTATTGATTAGCAAGGGATTAAAAGCACATAATTCAAAAATTATAATTGTTTTTGGAGGTCCTACCCCTAGCGTGCAATCTAAAGAAATTTTGGAGAGTACCAGCAGTATAGATCTTTGTGTTAGATGGGAGGGAGAAGAAACAATGCTTAAATTATTAACGACGCTATCTGAAAATAGTTTTAATTTAATTCAAGCTTATCTAGATAATATAAAAGGTATAACTTTTAGAAATGAAGATAAGATTATCACAAATCCAGATAGTAATATTCTACTTTCAAACCGATTAATTAAAAATTATTTAGATAATTATCCATCTCCTTATCTTTCAAAAGTCATTCCTGCATCTGAAGCTTTTCCTACAGGGATAATTACTGCAAGAGGATGTAATCAAAACTGTGTTTATTGTAATTGTGCAATAATAAGCAAAAGAAATATTTTTCTTCACTCAATAGAAAGAGTAATAGAAGAATTATCATTTTTGAATGAATATAATAAGTTCGAAAGCCCTGTTCCTATTAACGATGATGGTTTCACAATAATACCATCAAGAGCGAAACGAATTTGTGAGCGTATTATTGAAACTAATATTAAGGTTCCTTTATCTTGTATTACGCGATGTGACAAAATTACTGAAGAATTATTAGATCTAATGAGGGAAGCAGGTTTTGCTTCAATAGGATTTTCTTTAGAAAGCGCTGTCCCAAGAGTTTTAAGAGCGATAGGCAAAGTAAATCCTCCAAAAAGTATGCCTTCAGAAAAATTTGTAAAGGAAATGGAATTTATTGAAAAATTAAAAAATATGACATCATATGCGAAAAAGATTGGAATGTATCCCGTATTTGTAAGTATCATGATTGGATTACCAGGAGAAACTATTGAAGACGCGCAAAAAACTATAGAATTGGTAAAAAAATTAGATATTGATTTTTATACACATAATTATCTTCATATTTATAAAGGTACGCCGCTATATCGAAATTATAAGAGCTATGGTTATAAAATTGAACCAATAGGTCAAAAAAATACAATACTATTAAATAATAACTTTCCGTTTGATGTATACAAAGTAAAACTGGCTCCAAAATCTGCAACAGAATCCAATAGCAAAGTTATTGATTATAATATCCTCAAAATTTTATCATTCAATCTTAAACGGGAAAATATGAAAACTTTTTTTGATAATATAATAATTAATTCTGACTTTATAAAACCAACATTAGTAAAATGGATACAAGAAAATCTTGCGATAAATGGAACAATCATTCATATATATTCAAACAAACTAAAATATATGAAATTCCATAAAGAAAATGAAGCAACCCTTTATAATGAATTTTCACCGACTATGTATTATGAATCATATTATTGGGAAAATTCAAATAAAGCATATATGTTAAAACCAGGGAGAACACATTTATTAGATGAACAAACTGGATTGTATATTAAATTACAAAACGCAGCTTCAGCTTTGGAAGATTATAAGGAAGGCAATACTAGCATGGAAAACCTTATTTGCTCAGATCATACTACAATTGACACAAGAGCAATCTATAATCTCCTAAATGAGATTTCAAAAAGTGAAGATAGTTTCGATTACCTTTTAGAACGTAGATTACTACCTCAATTTCAAAATCTATGTAGATGGACGAAGGATCAATCAAATTGTCAAAAATTAGAAACTGCTATTATAGGTGATGATGATTCTATTCGAATTTGCTGGCATTCAGATCCAATAGGAAAGGTTGGAATATCATTTTCGAATATTATGCGAAATCTACAGCATTTAAAAAAAGAAAAGGTAGAAAGAAGAAAGTGCAATAAATGTATTAAAAATGAAACTTGCCTAAAATGTATATTTCCTTATCCCTTATCTTCCGAAGAATATTGTGAGATTAAGAGAAAAAACGATACGAATAAACCAGCTTATATAATTAATACGTTTAATATATTAAAAGATTTTCTGTATATGCCAATCAATCCTCTAGACTACTAATTTATTCATAAGAATTAAAAAGCGAATAATAACTTTTAACAAGAAAAAAGTTTTGAGTTAATTCTAATTTTAAACAAGACTATTACAAAGTCTTTTAAGTAATTTATTCTTCTTCTAAATTTGTATTTTTAAATTCCCTATTGAAAGATAATTCTATTCCGAGATTTTTTTCTCATAATGGGAGACAAGTAAATTTGCTCGAATCTAAATCCGATGAACTAATATATGCAGAACAACTGATGTATAAAGCAAAGTTTGAGAAAGCCCTTGAAATATTAAAGAGTTTTGAGAGAGAAAAAACAAACACTCCTAAAGATGAGTTATCAACACTAATCTTAAAAGGAAGAATATATAATTATAAGGAACAATATAAGAAAGCTGTAGAATTTGGGGAACTCGCTTATGATCTGAGTCAAAGAATGGGAGATATAACTAGTACTATCGATGGTCTCCTTATTAAATCTTATATTGCATTTCTAGGTGAGCAAGATAAAGCACTTGATCTAATACTAGAGGCTGAAAAATTACTTAATTCAGTTTCTGGTGAAACATACTTAAATCATTCTAGACAACAATCGGATTTTTTAATAATAAAATCCAGAATTTATCGTTTAAATGATGATCTTAATAAGGCGTTAGAGCTAGCATTACATTGGGTTGAAACAAGAGAAAAGATAGCGGAAAAAATCGATATTTCACTTATTTATTGGCTACTCGGAGATATATATTTGTATAAAAGTGAGCCTAACAAAGCTTTAGATTACGCTTTAAAGAGTTTAACAATTCAAAAAGAATTAGAAAGTCAGATTGGTATAGCATCAAACATTGCATTAGTTGGGCTTTGCTATTATATAAAGGGTGACTTCGATCAGGCATTGATTTATTGCAAACAGAGTTTAACAATTAACGAAATGAGCATCACTGCCAAAACTGGTTCATTGCATACTTTAGGCGCTATTTACAAAGAGAAAGGCGAGTTAGATAGGACTCTAAGATATTATACCCGTTCGCTCTCGCTTGCAGAGAATGAGGACTACATCGAAGGAGTTATATATAATTTAATGGGAATAGGCTCTACTTATAGAATGAAAGGAGATTTTTACAGAGCTATAGATTATCTTAAGCGTAGTTTAACACTTTCAGAAAGACTCAATTTACCGCATGGTATATACTCCTCACTTTTTTATTTAGTTCTAACAAATCTAGATAAAAATTCTCTTGAGCAAGCTCAAATATACTTAACGCAATTAGAGCAAGTTTCTCAACAAATGGAAAGCAAAGCCCCCACCCAAGCTTGCAAGATAGCGAAAGCATTAATGTTGAAAATAAAAGGTCGAATTCGAAATCATTCCGAAGCCGAACTATTACTTAAACAAATAGTTGAAAGTGAACCTATTACTCCTCGATTATATCTCCAGGCCATAGTTAATTTATGTGATCTTTTTTTAGATGAATTATCTATGACTAATAATCCAGAAGTCTTGGATGAAATTAACCCATTAATTAATAGAATGTCTACGATAGCGGAGAATCAACATGTTTATTTATGGTTAACTGAGACAAAATTGTTACAAGCAAAGCTGGCATTAATCCAAATGGACATCGTAGAAGCTAAACAATTATTAACACACGCTCAACGTATTGCTGAGCTACATGGTCTTAACTTGTTAGCTATAAAGATTTCTAGTGAACATGATAATTTATTGGAACAGGTAAATGATTGGGATAATCTTAAAAAAATAAATGCCCCTATGTCTGAACGCATAAAATTAGCCTCCTTTGATGGAGTTATAGATCGTATGCAAGGAAAACAGGCAGTTGAAATCCCTAAATTAACCCCTGAAGTTCCTGTGCTACTTTTAATTATAGGAGAGGGTGGTTTTCCTTTATTTTCTAACCAATTTGCAGAAAAATGGGCTTTTGAAGATGATCTTATAAGTGGATTTTTAAGTGCTTTTAATTCTTTTAGTGGGGAACTCTTTTCTAAGGGACTTGATAGGGCTAAATTTGGCGAATATACAATACTCATGCAATCGGTTGAGATGTTTTCAATATGTTATTTATTCAAAGGACAAACATATTTAGCTAGGCGAAAATTAATTGCATTTAAAGAAGGTATACAAAATACTACCTCTATATGGGAAACATTAAATAAATTCTATAAGTCAAGCCGAAATGTTGAATTAAAAGATATTCCTTCACTTAAATCGCTAGTAGTGGAAATTTTTATCAAAAAAAGTCTAGATTTGGATATTTTTTCAAATCAAATAGATTAGTAATTGTAAAACTAAGAGGAACGAAAATTTTTTTTATATCTAAAATTTCTCCCATAAATGATACCAAAATAGAAGGATTTAATCAAAATGAATGATGAAGAAATTATTAAATGGAAAAAATGCAATAATTGTAGATTTTTACAACATAAATCACATTTAAGATGTTTAAATTGTAAACACACTGAATTCTCTTTAATTGAAGCCTCAGAAACTTGTAAATTATTAACTTATACTATTTTAAAAGCACCTCCAGCTGAATTTCGTGATCAAAATTCTTATGCTCTTGGAGTTGTAGAGTTTAAAAATGGAATTAAAGCACTTGGACAAATAACAACAAAAGAAAATTTAAAAACAGGAATGGAATTAAAACCTATATATGCTAAAATCTGTGATAATTTAGATGGAAAAGAAGTTTATACATATATTTTTGAACCATTTTAATGATATTTAGAGAGGGATTAAGAATTCTATACTCTAATGAGGAAAATGGGAGAAAAAAATAAAATCTTCAATGAATCCAGTTCTCTATTTAAAATATATTTATTCTCTTATTCTCTCTTGGAATCTAAAATTTTCAGTAAATAAAAGTGGTTTTAAATTTTTTAAGAGATAGGTTTATTTATTGGCAATTCAACTTTAAATTTTGCTCCCATATTTCTTCCAGCGGATTCTACACTAATATGTCCACCATGTAATTCGATAATTTCTTTTGAGATATATAATCCAAGACCAGAACCTTGGATATCAAGAAATTCTAAATCTTTTTCGAATCTATCTATTTTACCAAATTTGGAAAATAATTTATTAATTTCATCGTTAGTTAAGCCTATTCCTGTGTCATTAATAGAGATTTCGACGCTTTTTCCTTTATATCTAACTAAAATGTTAATCATACTATTAGGAGGAGTGTTTTTAATAGCATTTGAAAGTAAATTTGTGATTACTTGTTCAAATCTTATTTTATCTACATATACCATTACACTCAGAGGAAGCTCTAATTTTAAATTGATTTCACGTTTTTTCAAAAGATACAGCATCTCATTCGAAATATCTCTGATTATTTCGCAGATATTATATGAGTGTCTATTTAATTTGAGTTTATCATTATCCATGCGAGTAATATCAAGTAAATTATTAATGAGGTATTCTAATCGTTTTTTATTTTTATGTATTATTTCAAGCATTTCTAAAGCATTCTTATCTAAGTTATCCTTATAAACATCAATTAGAAGTTCACTCGCCCCACTTATTGACATTAAAGGAGTTTTTAATTCGTGGGACGCTCTAGTGATAAATTCTTTTTGAATTTGATTTAATTCTTTTAATTTTCTAATTTGCTCTCTTATGAGAAGATCTGCTTTTTTTCGTTTAGTAATATCATGTATTATAGTTTGGAAAAAAATTTTTCTATTTAATTTGATTCGAGAAGCTTGTAAATCTATCCAAACCAAGTCTCCATTTTTTTTATACATTTTAATATCCATATTATAAGTTTTTTCTCCTTTCAAAAATCGATTAAAGAGATTTATAAGTAAAGGTGAATAATCTGGATGAATAAATGAAAGATCCCTGAAATCTTTACCTATTAATTCATCCTTTTTATATCCGCTGTATTTTACTGTTGCTGGATTACAATCAACAATTTTTCCATTTAAATCGAATAGAGCTATAGAAAATGGTGAATCTTCAAATATCCTCCGAAATTTTTTTTCCGAATATTTTAATTTTTTTTCTATTTTTTTACGTTCTGTAATATCTAAGATTTGAGCAATGGTCTTAATTCCCCCACTTAACTCTGTATTTGCAGTAGAAATTATCTCAACATGCCTTTTTTCTCCATTATTTCTTATTACGTTAAATTCATATCTCGGGGGTACATTTTCTCCTCTTTGTCTACGAATATAGCGATCTGCTACAAGTTTTTTACTTTCATCATCTAAGAAATTTCGAAAATCCTGACCAACAATCTCATCATAAGAGTAACCTAAAATTTTACATAATACATTATTTACATAGGTGAATTGATAATTATCATCCACAATAAGAATTCCATCATGAGAATTTTCTACAATGGTGCGATAACGTATTTCATTTTCCCGCAACTTTTCTTCTACTGTTCTTTGTTCCGTAATATCTTTTGTATGTACTAATACTAAATTTGGTGGAACAAAATCATAAATTACAGTAAGAACTTTATCTTCTCCCGTAGATTGATAATGATATAACATTTCTCTAGAAATAAATTTATGTTCATTAATGCACTGGTATAGTTCCTCTAAAATTTGTGGTTGTTCTTTATATAATTCTGAAGCTTTAATCCCCAAAAAACTACTTATTTTACCGTTAGTGATTTCTTTAGCAGGAATATTAAAATCAATTAGAACTAACTCATCATCTACTTTCTGCCAAAGATAAATGGGAGTAGGAATTTTCTTAAAAATAAATCTATAATCTATTTTTGACGTAATTAAATTAAATTTCTCTTTATCTATCATGTTTTCTTGAATAGAAGTATTTAATATGAATAATTAAGGTTTATATGTGAAATAAACTCTTCAGAATTTTATATAAAATAAGTTCCTCTTAAATTTTGTGTTTTCAAAAACTATCGTTAATGAAAAAAATGTAATGATTTTTAATTAAATATCGATATGAAAAAGATATTTTTGAATAATTTCTATATTTTTTTCTTAAATTTTGGGATTAAAACTGATATTATCAATTTAGGTATTTAAATTATCGGATAATTCTTTATTCGATACGAAAATTTAAAAAAATATTTATCAAAAGATATGTAATTATTTAGACGAAAAAGAAAATAATACTCTTAAATTTAAATTTAATAATATAAAAGAAATAATGAGAGAATTGATATAATGTTTCCTAATGAAATACTTAAAAAAATAGTAGATAAAAGATTAGAATGGGAAGAAAATATTTTATCTAAATTTACTGAAAGAGGGGAAATTAAGGAAAAATTTGAAACTCCTTCAGGAATTTCTTTAAAACAAGTTTATACTCCCGAAGATATCAGTAATATAGATTATTTAGAAGATTTAGGCTTTCCTGGCAATCCTCCATTTACAAGAGGAGTGTATCCTAATATGTATAGAGGTCGGATTTGGACTATGCGTCAATATTCAGGATTTGCAGATGCTACTAAGACAAATGAAAGATTTAAATATTTAATATCTCAAGGTCAAAAAGGACTTTCTATAGCATTTGACCTGCCTACTCAGATGGGTTATAATTCTGATAATAAAATATGTTTAGGAGAAGTAGGGAGAATTGGTGTCACTATAAATTCTTTGGAGGATTTCGAAAAAGTATTTGAAGGAATACCTTTAGATAAAGTCTCAACCAGCATGACTATTAATGCTCCAACAGCAATTCTTTTAGCAATGTATATTGCAGTTGGAGAAAAACAAGGTGTTGAGTCAGAAAAGTTAATGGGTACAGTTCAAAATGATATTTTGAAAGAATTTGTGGCAAGAGGTGCATATATATTCCCTCCAAACCATCCTTAAGATTGGTGGCAGATATAATTGAATATTGCTCTAATTATT
The DNA here is from genome assembly GCA_964435435.1 of uncultured archaeon. GTDB lineage: Archaea > Asgardarchaeota > Lokiarchaeia > Sigyniarchaeales > SOKP01 > Loki-b32. The sequence goes on along the minus strand of CAYSZJ010000034.1, from coordinate 22,043 downwards.
TACCACTATTTAATACGATTAGCATATGTGGCTACCATATGCGTGCCGCAGGAGGTAATGCTGTCCAAGAGATTGCGTTTACTCTAGCTGATGGTATTTCTTACGTTGAAGAAGTCCTTAAAAGAGGGATAGATATTGATGATTTTGCTCCAAGATTATCATTCTTTTTTACTACACATAACAATTTTTTTGAAGAAATTGCGAAATTAAGAGTTGCAAGGAGATTATGGGCCAAAATTATGAAAAATCGGTTTAACGCTAAGAATCCTAATTCCCTTAGATTAAGATTTCACACGCACACCGCAGGAGGTACACTCACAGTCCAACAACCTCAAGTTAATATTATTAGAGTTGCAATCCAGGCTTTAGCGGCAATTCTGGGTGGTACACAATCTCTTCATACTTGTGGAGCAGATGAAGCATTAGCAATACCAACTGAAGATTCAGTTAGATTATCATTAAGAACGCAACAAGTGCTTGCTTATGAGACAGGAGTAGCTGATGTTGCTGATCCATTAGGTGGTTCTTATTATATTGAATATTTAACAAATAAACTAGAGGAAAAAGCTATGGAATATATTGAAAAAATAGACAAAATGGGTGGTATACCAATAGCCATTGAAAAAGCATACATTCAACAAGAGATTCTAAATAACGCATATATGGAACAAAATAGAATCGATGAGGGTGTTAATAAAGTGATCGGAGTAAATATTTTTTGTATTGATGAGGAATGTAAAATAGATACATTCAAACATGATAAAGACTCTGAGAAAAGAATCAAAGAAGCTCTAAAAAATTTAAAGGAACACCGAAATGAAAACCTCGTTAGAGAAAAATTAAATCAATTAAAAAAAGTTGCTAAGTCTTCTGAAAATATTATGCCGATTATGATTGAGACAGTTAAAACTTACGCTACTGTACAAGAAATTTGTGATGTCCTACGAGATGTATTTGGAGAATATCAGTCTCCTCAGATATTTTAAAACCATAATAGTTTAATTATTTTTTAGCTTTTTCCTATTTAATTAGTTATATTTTGGTGGAGAATTATAGAAGACTATAAATTTATTATTGTAGATCAACCCGAAAAATGTATTAATCGTATTACTTTAAACAGACCTGAGAAGCGTTATTATTATTATTAGATTATGGAACTAAAAAGTAATATTGAGTTTAAAAAAGAGTGAATGCAAGAAAGGGAAGAACGCGTAGGTTTTGCGAATAGAATAGTTCCTGCAGAAGAATTATATTTTTATGATGTATATTTAGTAAAAAAATTGGTTAAATTAATTATAATTATTTACCATAAAAAATTTCAAGTTACGTATCTTATTAGAGATATTCATGAAATTAAAATTGCGATTTTCTGGTCGCGGCGGACAAGGTATCAAATTTTTAGGAAGTGTATTAGTTCGAGTTGCAATGGCTGCTAATTATTATGCAACACTCACAGTTGACTATACACCTTCCGTTAGAGGGGGACCTATTTTTTGTGATGTTATTCTAAGCTCTGCTCCTATTTCATATCCATTCTGCGATAAAGATGCTAATATATTTATTGCTATAGATCAAAAAGGATTCGAACGCGCCTCTGAATGTATATATGAAAAAACTCTCTCTTTTATCGATGAGCATACAATTGCTAACGCCGAAGAAATCATCCAGAAAGGTACAATCCACCGTGTTCCAATTACAAGACGAGCCGATGAAAATAAAATGCCCAAGAGCGCGAATATTCTTTGTTTAGGATTCCTTTCTCAATATCTTAAAGAGAGTGGAAAAATTGATTTAAAAGAAGAATATTATGACCAAGTTTTAAATAGTATGCCAAAACAGTTTAGAGACATTAACATTCACAGTTATCAACTTGGTCAAGCTCTCTTTCAAGAATTAATAAATAAATCTCAATAAAATATATTTTTTTTCTATAAAACCTAATAAGATTAGACTTTTAATTTCTCAACAAGGTAATTTCATAAGAAGAAATCGCGATTTAGTGAGTTGCTTATACTTTGAAAAAACAAATTTAAAAGAGAACCTACTATTCTAAAGCATAATAGAAAAAAATATAGTTAGAAGTGTATGTATACAAGAGGATTAAAAAATGTTAAAATCTAAACGAACACCCATTTTGCCACCTCCTTCCCCCGAGAAAAAATATGAAATAATAATAGATTCTGAACAATGCGATGGTTGTGAATTATGTTTGTCATTTTGTCCAAAAGATTTAATAGAAATAAGTGAAGATAAGTTCAATAGTCGCATGCTCCACTATGCGATCGTGGTTAAACCTGAAGAGTGTGCAGGATGCAGACAATGTGAGCGGTTATGTCCTACAGTTTCATTATATATTTTGGAAACAGATATTAAGGAGGTTATAAACAATGAGTAATGCAAATTTCCAAGAAAGAAGAATACTAACTACTGGAAATTCCGCATGCGCAGAAGGTGCGATTACAGCAGGATGTTTATATTTTGCGGGTTATCCTATCACACCATCCTCAGAAATTGCTGCTTACATGTCAAGACGTCTTCCTCAAGTTAATGGAACATTTGTTCAAATGGAAGATGAGCTGGCTTCAATCACAAGTTGTTTTGGAGCTTCTTATGCTGGAAAGAAAGCTATGACTGCAACTTCAGGACCAGGTCTTTCACTTATGGCTGAAAGTATAGGTTTGGGAATGATGATAGAAGCACCAGCAGTTATCGTCACAATAATGAGAGGAGGGCCTAGTACAGGACAACCTACAAATGCATCTCAATCTGATGTATATCAAACGAGATATGCTTCTCATGGAGATTATGAAATAATTGTATTAGCCCCATCTACAGTTCAAGAAATGTACGATTTAACCATACATGCATTTAATTTATCTGAGAAATATCGTATACCTGTAATTGTCGCTTCAGACGGAATTTTAGGACAAATGATGGAAGTTGTTAATATACATTCAAATATTGAATTGGTAGAGCGTAAAAAACCTCAAGTTCCACCTGAGAAATATAAACCTTTTGAAGCTTTTGATGATGATCTTGTGCCTGGAATGGCAATAGCAGGAACGAACTATTCTTTTTATGTTACAGGTTTAACTCATGATATAGAGGGTAATCCACAATCGACACCAGAAGCGGCAGAAATTCTCATTAAACGGCTTTGTGAAAAAATTAGGAGAGCAAGACCTCAAATTAATGATTGGGAGGAAGAACATTTAGACGATGCTGATGTCGTTATCTTAGCCTATGGAATTAATGCAAGAGGGGTACCAGAAGTCGTTGAGCAAGCACGCCAAAAAGGATATAAGGTGGGACTTGTACGATTAAAAAGTCTATGGCCCTTCCCTGATGAATTAATGGAAAGAATTGGGCAAATGGGGGCTTCAAAGGTTATCGTTTGTGAAATGAACAATGGAATGATAATTAGAGAAGTCCAGAGATTTCGACATTTGTTTACTGTTTCTGGTATTACAATTCCTACTACCATTCCTTTTAGTCCTAAATTTATTTATGAGAAGTTGATGAAGGAGGTTTAACATATGAGTCCATCAGATCAAATATCAATCCCTCCTGAAGCACTTGGTCATCCCTTAATTGATATGTTAAATTTAAACCGATTCATTTTTTGTCCGGGTTGTTTAATTGGAACGGTAATTACGTCAATTACAAACTGTCTAAAAGAAAGAGGACTCACATCTAAAGATTATGCCATTGTATCTGGCATAGGATGTACTGGTCGATCTAGTGGTTGTTTTAAAGCACCTGCCTTCCATACTACACATGGGAGAGCTATACCTTTTGCGACGGGTATAAAATTAGCAAATCCTAAATTAAAGGTTATAGTTCTATCGGGAGACGGAGATCTTTTTGCTATAGGTGGGAATCATTTTATCCATGCTGCTAGAAGAAATGTGGAGATAACTGTTCTCTGTATAAATAACAATATATATGGCATGACTGGAGGACAAGTAGCCCCTACAAGTCAGATTGGCGATATCACTCAAACAACACCATATGGAAATGTGGAACCTCCCTTCAATTTAGTAAGTCTAGCAGCTGCGGCAGGAGCGACATATGTCGCTAGATGGCCTGCATATGACACACTTAGATTACAAAAAAGTATTTTTAAATGCATAGACAATCAAGGATTCAGTTTTATAGAAGTGCTTGCTCCTTGTTTTGTCCAGTATGGTTCTAAAAATAGATTAGGCGATGCTGTAGAGATACTAGAATGGTTAAAAAAGCAAATTAGGATTAAGGTTGATTGGCCCCCTCATCAAGCAACTTTTGATTTCAAGAAAGGGATTATTATATGCGGGGAATTTGTTGAAGAGGAGCGGGAAGGATTTAGCAAACAAATAGAGGAAGTTCGAATTAAAGCACAAAATAAGAAAATTATAAGATGAATTAAAGATAGTGAGTGAAAACATGACTGAAAGTGCTGATAAACCGGGAATAGAACCTAAAATTGGGGTTTTCCTATGTAAATGCGGAAAAAATATTGGTGGAACCGTTGATATTGATCAATTAGCTAAAGAAATTGAAGGAGATACAAGAGTCAAACTAGTTCAAGTTAATACATATACTTGTTCTGATCCCGGGCAAGTAGAAATCGAAACAGCAATTAACGAGCAAGGTATAGAGAAGATAGTTGTAGCAGCATGCTCCCCGAGATTGCATGGTCCAACATGGAAAAAACTTTTAAGACAAGTTGGAATAAATCCTTCGCTAGTAGAAGTAGCTAATATCCGAGAACAATGTAGTTGGGTACATCTTTCAGAGAAAGAAGAAGCGACCAAAAAAGCTAAAGAAATCCTTGAAATGGCAATCGCTAAAGCTGAGTTATTAGAAGCAATTGATGACATCGTTGTTCCCATTACACGAAGAGTCTTAATCATTGGAGGAGGAGTAGCAGGAATTCAAGCTGCATTAGATTTAGCTGATGATTATGAAGTTATTCTTGTTGAAAAAGCACCTACTATTGGAGGAAAGATGGCTCTCATCGATAAAACTTTTCCAACAATGGATTGTTCAATCTGTATTTTAGGTCCCAAAATGGCTGATGTAGGTAATCATGAAAATATTAATTTAATTTCCTGTGCTGAAGTTACAGGTATATCTGGATACATTGGTAATTTTGAGGTTAGAATTAAAAAATACCCACGCTATGTAGATGAAAACCTCTGTACTGCATGCGGGGATTGCGTCTCAATCTGCCCTGAAAACGTTGTTGATGGGTATTCTGGCAACTTAGGTTGGAGGAAAGCAATATATATCCCATATCCACAAGCAGTACCAGCTAGTTATATAATTGATGAAAAGAGCTGTTTAGGTCTCTCTCCTCTGACCTGTGGAAAATGTGTTCCTGAATGTGAAAAAGAAGCCATAAATTATGAGGATTCCGAAAAAACTTTTAATTATAAAGTTGGAGCTATTATTATCGCAGTAGGTTTTGAACTTTTTGATGCCTCTAAACTCCCAGAATATGGATGGGGTAATTATTCTAACGTTATAACAACCTTTGAATTCGAAAGGTTAATTAATGCTGCAGGACCAACAAATGGAGAACTTGTACGTCCCAGTGATCTTAAGAAGCCAAAAAAAGTTGCTTTTATTAATTGTGTAGGATCGCGTGATAAGAGATTTAATCCATACTGTTCTAACTTCTGTTGTATGGAAAGTATAAAGGATAGCCTTTTAATTAAAGAACATTGGCCGGATGTTGAGGTTACAATATTCTTTATTGATATTAGGGCTTTTGGTAAAGGATTTGAAGAACTCTATTCACGGTCAAGAGAAGAAAGTGTTCTATATATACGTGGGCGTCCTGGTCAAATTAAAGAAAATCCCATCACTAATAATCTTATTATCAATGTTGAAAATATAAGCACTGGAACAATCCTCTCTGAAGAATTTGATTTAGTAGTCCTTTCTATAGGAGTTGAAGGTTCATCAGAATCTATTCCATTTCCTATTGCTAAGGATTCAAAAGGATTCTACATTGAAGCACATCCTAAGCTTCGACCAGTAGATACTCCAACTGATGGTATTTTCATTGCTGGTGGAGCAGAATCACCAAAAGATATTAGGGAAACTGTCACACAAGCTAGTGCTGCAGCAGGACGCTGTAGAAATTTGCTTTCAAAAGAAGAATTCCATGTAGAACCTTTATATGCATTTGTGGATACAGATAAATGTACTAGTTGTGGGACTTGTGTATCTCGTTGTCCTTATGGTGCTATTAGTGTTGATCGAGAAAAAGAAACACCTGCACGAATTATTCCAGTGTTATGTAAAGGTTGTGGAACATGTGCAGCAGATTGCCCTACAAATGCTATTACCATGACAAATTTTACAGATGCCATGATCCTCAGACAAATTGATATAGCTCTTCGTGAAAATGCCTCAGAAAAAGTATTGATTTTTGCTTGTAATTGGTGTTCATATGCTGGAGCGGATTTGGCTGGAACAAGTCGAATCCAGTATCCAACTAATACGAGAATTGTTAGAACTATGTGTTCAGGACGAGTAAATATTTCTTTTATTAAACACTGTTTTAACCGCGGAGCTGGAGCTGTTATGTTGACTGGATGCCATCCACAAGATTGTCATTATATTTCTGGAAATGATTTTGCCATAAAGCGAGAAAAAAGAATTAGAAGCTGGATGAAGAAAAATAAAATTTCTGATGAGCGATTTGTCATTGAATCGATCTCTGCAGCAGAAGGAAAAAAATTTGCCGATATAGTCTCGCAAGTAAGTAAAATAGCTTTAAAATAGATAATTTTTTCTTACCTTTTCTGATATAATTCTTAAATAATTTGAATTCAAATATTATCAAGATGCAGAAAAGAGAAAAATGAAAATATTATGCCTATAATGGTTGAACTTGTTAAAACTTATGCTATTATCTAAGAAATTAGTGATGCATTATGAGAAGTTTTTGGAGAATAGCAATCTCCTCAAATATTCTAAGATCGTAATTATTTTATTATTCTCTTCTTTTTTCTATTTAATTATTTAATTATCAATTTTAGAGGATTATGTTATGGAGAATTATGAGTATATTATAGTCGATCAACCCGATAAATATATTAACCGTATTACTTTAAATAGACCTGAAAAGCGTAATGCTTTAAGCAATGAATTAAGAGGAGAAGTCTTTGATGCACTTGAAAAAGCTGATCTTAATAAGAATATTAGGGTGACAATTATTCGAGGTGCTGGCACATGTTTCTCAGCAGGTTATGATCTTGGTAAGGATCTTAGGAAGAATCGTCCCTGGTTTACTTCTCCCGAACTTGGAGTTGGGGATTTATCATGGCCTCGCCATTTAACTGAAGGTTGGTTTAAGATGTGGGATATGGCTAAACCAATTATAGCACAAGTTCATGGTTATTGCTTAGCAGGTGGAACTGAATTAGCAACAGCATGTGATTTAGTATATGTAGCAGGTGATGCACAAATTGGATATCCTGCGGTTCGATCGTTGATGACTCCAGATTTACAATATCCTGTCTGGGTTATGGGCATGAGAGCAGCTATGGAGTTTATGCTAACCGGTTCAGCTATTAGTGGAAAGGAGGCAGCACGCGTAGGGTTTGCAAATAGATCTTTTCCTCCTGAAGAATTAGAAGAAAAGGTACTAGAAATGGCTAGAAGCGTTGCCAATATTCCTCCTGATTTACAAACTATGAATAAAAAGAGCGTACACCAAGCGATGGAAGTGATGGGGATTCGAACCGCAATTCGAGCTGGACACTTTATTCATTCACTTGGTGTGTATATGAAATCACATCAAGACTTCGTCAAACAAATGGTTACAGAAGGTTTAAAAAAGGCGCTTTCTGATCGGGATGGTAAGTGGGGGGATTATGGGACTAAAAAATAAAATAAATATTTTCTATTTTTTTATGTTAATTTCGCGTATGTTTGTAATTTCGTCTGTAATTTGAAATTTTTGATAATAAGGGAATAATTTCAAGAGGATCACCAAATACCGGTACCTTTCTTTCAGCTAACTTATTATAAACCCTTTCTCTATCTTCAGGACGATTCAATCGTTGAATTATTGGAATTATGGGTTTTTTATATTTGTGCCCTAAACTTAAGCTTTCGATCATGCTTGATTCAAAATCCTGTGTATATCTTTTTCTGGAAAAAACAGGTGATAAATAAAAACTTGGCATATCTAGGATTAATCCATCTATATTTTTATCTGATAATACAAGATCTATAACTTCATACATAAAATTACTAAAAAAGAAATGAGCTGCTAAATCCAAAGGATTTTTTGGGCTTGTGCCAGGCATAAAAAATTTCTTATTTAATTTTTCCTGAATATCTGGACTAAAGGGAGAAATTTTCATTCCATATTTTTCAAGTAGATCCACTAACACTACACCATAACCTCCACTTATACTACAAATTGATATATTATTAAGTTCAAAAACACCATAATAATTTATTAATCGAGCTGTGTTCAATAATTGCTCTAAAGAATCTACTTCAATTATATTATTTTGTTTAAAGAACGCGTTCCACAATCGGGTATCTCCCGAAATCGAAGCTGTATGCGTTTTTGCTGCTTTTGAACCAGATTTGGATTTCCCTCCTTTAAGTATTATCACAGGTTTTTTATTTTCCTTAAGAACTTTTTGTAAATCGTTAATTCTTCCCTCATTAATTCCCTCTAAGTAGCCTAAAATTATATCAGTTTCAGGATCTTTACTTAAAAAATATAATAAATCTATAAAATCGAGATCAGCTCCATTTCCAAAAGAAAAGACTTTTGAAAAATTAATTCCGAAAGCTTTCGCTCCATATATAGCAATGTTACACATACCCCCTGATTGAGCTATTAAACCAATATTACCTGCGGTTGTGGGAAATTGAGGACGCCACGCTATGCCTAATTTTGGGTAGAATAACCCCATCCCGTTTGGTCCTAGAATTCTTACCTTATTTTGAGCCCTTCTCAACATTTCTTTTTCTAATTTAACCCCTTCTTCTGTGCCAGAATCTGAAAACTCTGATGTAAATATAGTTATCAATTTAACTCCTTTTTCAACGCAATCGTTTGTTACATTGAGAATCTGAGATGGAGGAACGGCAACCCACGCATAATCTATATCTTCAGGAATTTCTTGCAAGGAGGAAAAAATTTTGTTTTGGTCAAATCCAGAAATCTCTTTCACAGTAGGATGTACGGCATATACATTTCCCTTGAAATCCACAGCATGATTCCTTAAAAAGTAAAAATCTCTTTTCTTTGAAGGGCCAACTACCGCCACGGATTTAATGTTATTTATAAATGAAATATTTTTTACGTTTAAATTTGTTGAGCCTTGATTTTTCATTATTTAATTAAATAATCTAAAAAATTAAATTTTTAAGATTCTAAGAAGCAAAATTATGTATTTAATTTACATTCTTATCAAAAAAGAATAAAGTTGATGGGAAGAAAATCCCTTTCCTTTTTATTCACTTTTGTTCTATGACAAAATGGAAAATTTTAAATAACAAGCTTTCAGATATAAAAATCACACAAAGTACCTTGAACTTTTAATTAAGTTTCATGTCTTTTCAAATTTGTTCAAAATTTTTCATTATTTCTTCGGAAATTAATGAATTTTTAATAACTTAAAACAAAAAATTTTTATAAAAATAAAAAGAGAGTTGATATAAAATGAAGAAAAAATCTTATATAATAATTGGATTGCTTCTATTTTCAATGATACCAACAATAATTCCAGCAGTTATAGCATTTAATTCTACAACAATGTTTGGAACTAGTGTTTCTAGAGTTGAATTATTCGAAACTTTGGATAATGCTGAAGCAATTTCCCCAGATCTTCCAGAATTGACACCATTTTGGATAGATATGGTAGATGCTGAAGTAGTGCCCAATGATGGTGAAGGAGTGTATGTAGCGGTGCTTGATACAGGATTATTACCGAACTGGGAATTTTACTTATCTCAAGCTAATATTGCTGATGAATATGGCATAGGTTTTACTCATGAAGATGTTTGGTGGGATGGGGCAATAATGGATTATGCATACGATCCAGAACTGAAAGTAGTAGATTTTATAACAGATTTAGGTAGTGGTCATGGAACTCATGTAACAAGCATTATAACAGGATTTAATTATAATAATATATTTTGGATTAGAGGTGTTGCACCAAAAGCAACAATAATTCCTGTATTAGTCCTAGATGGATTTGAAGTGCCTAATGCCCCTGATGGGTATAAGGAAGTTGAATTCGGAACAGATGAAATGGTAGCTGAAGGTATCTATTATGCAGCAGATTTAGTTGATGAGTTAGATGGACCATTAATAATAAGTATGAGTTTAGGAGGCGATGTTCCTGCTCCTATGATAGAGGATGCTATTGATTATGCTATCGATAAAGGAGTAATTGTTGTTGCATCTGCGGGAAATTCAGATTATGAGGGTATGGGTTGGCCAGGAGCTTACCCACAAGTAATATCAGTTGCAGCTGGAGGATGGACAGAAGAATTTATAGATCATCAATTAAATTGGCTAGGCAATGTTCCTGAAAAACTTAATACTGAAGATATATACGGTAATAACTGGCAGTTATACCTTGAATTTTTCAGTTCCCGTCCAAATAAAGATCTTGGTCAGAAATCTTTTCATTTAGATGTGACAACACCGGGATCAGCTATTGTTGGTCCTTATAAAGTCGAATTTGGTGGACCTGAAGGATACTTCTATGTATATGGTACAAGTCAAGCTGCGCCCCATGTTTCTGGAATAGCAGCAATGGTACTACAATCTTATCCAACAGTAACACAACCAAAGATGGAAAAAATATTAAAGAATGCAGCGCATAAATTACCCCTTCCGTGTGATGGGGCATGGGCTTATTTCTTATGGTTAGATCTTGATTATTTCACGTGGTATGGGAATGATTATGGTGCAGGATTCCTACAAGCAGATGCTGCATTGAAATCTGTTTCTAAATTTGTAAAATAATAGAATTAATTTCTATTTAATCTTTTTTTTTCTTTACTTTTTAAATAGATAATAATCTTGTTTCTAATCAAACCATTTAAATCGAATTCTTTTTATGATAGTATCTCATATAATTATTATTTTGTGTAAAAAAGGCTCTTAAATCAATAAACAATTAAATAAAAAAAAGAGAGTTGAATAAAAATAAATAAGTAAGTATTCTTATTCTTATAACTAATAGTCTTCATATTTTTAAATTTTCCCTTCTTAAATTCCACAATTTCAAAAAATTCTTAATTTTTGAGATATTATAACCTATTATTTTAATGCGAGTGGTTAGTTTAATTAAAAACTATATTGATTTTAATTAAAAAAAGAAGTATTTGAAATATGGATCAACTAGATAAAATCAAGAAAAGATCAGAGAGAATGATAAAATTATTCAATAATTTTAAAGGGAAGAATTTAAAAGATTTTCCTGTTCCTCCTTTTACAAAATGGTTAGATGGCAAGATTTTTAAGGCAGAATATGGTGAAATTGAATTAGAATTCAAAGTCAGACCAGAAATGGCGAATCCTACAGGATTATTACATGGTGGAATGCAATGTGCTTTGATGGATGATACAGTAGGGATGACAACGGCTACTTTGGGGTATGAGGGATTCCCAATTAGTATTGATTTTCATGTTGATTATTTAGGCAAAGTAAAAGTAGGGGAAAAAGTGAGAGTTATTGGAAAGATTATAAGAGAAGGGCGGAATATAATTCATGCTATTGCTGAAATTTATGACTTGGACGGAAAATTAATATCAACAGGTAATTCAAATCTATTAAAAACTCATTTTATTCCAGATTATATCAAAACTGCTGATAAATTAACTAATTAAATTAATAATACTGGGAATTGACTAATAAATTGAGCCCAAAATATATTATGGAGTTATTATCAAATCTTAGGGATGATAATTCTTCTGGAGCTACTGAGTTAATCGAGAAAGCTCTTGATATTATTAAAATCCTATTAGAATTAACTGAAAACTCAAATGCAGATATTACAAAAGATATATATAAAATCTCAAAAGAAATCATTAATTCGCACCCAAGTATGGCTCCTCTTATTAATGTAATAGGATATTTAATCCACGATTTAAGAGTAATAACAAAAAACGATTTATTGGAAAGATTAAATCAATTTGAAACGGATAAATTGAGAAGGCAGAAAGCACTTGAAGAGTCTTTCCGTACTTTCTTAACTTCTAAAGGAAAGAAAGAGCTTAAAATTATGTTGATTTCATATAGTTCAACAATAAATAAACTCCTAAAAAATAACAAGGATTACCCACTTGAAATATTTATTTTAGAATCAAGACCTTTGCTTGAAGGACATAGAGTTGCTGAGTTTTTATCTTCATATTTCAAAACGAATCTTATAATTGACGCTGCCATGGGCAAGTTTATCGACGGTATCGATTTAGTTCTAATTGGGGTCGATAGCATTTTAAAAAATGGTTCAATAATTAATAAAATTGGAACATTTCCTCTCGCTGTATTGGCAAATACAAAGAAAATTGACGTTTATGCTGTTGCTGATTCATTTAAATATAATTTAAGAAGCCATTATAGTCAAAAAATTTTAATTGAAGAAAAACCAATAAAAGAGATTTATGATGAGGAACTAACAAATGATTTATTAAAGGTCCATAATTTATATTTTGATATTACCCCTCCAGATTATATTACTGGAATCATTTCAGACTTAGGAATTTTAAGTATACAAGATTTTTTAAAAAAAGTAAAGAAAACACTTCCAATCGAGTGGTTTAAATATTTCTTAAACAATAAAATGGTATGATTACAAACGCAATACCAAATGTAAATAAATTAGATAACAAGCAACCAAATCAAAAGTATAATCACATGACAATTAATCAAGATAATGCATATACAATAACAGAAAAACTTGCATTTCCTCGTTTAATTGGGTCAAAAGGAGAAAAGAAAGCCATTCAAATTGTATTAGATGAATATAATAAATTAGGATTCAATTCTATTCATCAGGATAAATTCAAAACTTCATTTTATAACTGGATTATTTTAAGATATGCTTTTTTCCCTATTGGCTTTTGCTTATTATTATCAGCTATAACCTTCTATATCAACTCCTTCCTTACAATCGGTTTTATTTGTCTAAGTTTCTACATTGCTTATAAAGTGCTTAGTTTAGCAACTACAAGTAAAATTAAATTACTAAAAAATGAAGAAAAAAATTATGAAACTGAAAATATATATGTAGATTTGAAAAGTAATAATTCTAAAGCAAAAGTCATATTCATTGCTCATTGGGATTCTAAATCACAAACTTTTTCATCATCAATCAGAATTCTTATATTCATGATATTTGCTTTCGGATGTATAATGTTATATATTACATATCTTATTCTTAGTATAATTAAAGTCTTCATATCTTTTGATGTGCCCCTATTAAATCATATATTACTAGTTATTAGTATAATTATTGTTATAATAGGATGTTTAAATTATTTTAATAAAACAGCTAACAATTCTCCCGGAGCTTATGATAATGCTGCTGCCGTAGGTACTGTTATTGAGCTTGCGAGATATTATAAATATAATCCTATAGATAATCTTGATTTCATTTTTTTATGCACCAGTTCAGAAGAATTGAATTTAGGAGGTTCAAAACATTTTATTCAAAAATATAAAAAAGAATTTGATAAGAACTCAACTTATTTCATTAATTTTGATTTAATTGGTGGAAAGGAGCTAATTAGATTAATTACATCTTATGGAATACCTCGTAAAATAACTTCAAAGAAATTAGCAAAGTTGTTTTTACAGAGCGCAAAAGAATTAAGCATAAAATTAAAAGACATTTATCTTCCTACTGGAGCGTGGTCTGATTATATGCCTATTGTTCAAGAAGGATTTGAAGCATGTTGGATTGGTTCTCAACCTGGTTTGAAATATGTGCATACAAAAAAAGATAATATGGATTTAGTATCAAAAGAAGGAATAAAAAATGTTCTACTTCTATGTGTAGATGTTGTTGAGAAGTTAAATAATGAATTTAATTCATAAGTTTGTTTTTTTATTTAACTTTTATTTTTAATTAAGAAAATACTTAATAAATTTATAGAGTTAATCTATAAAACTTAAATTCTATCTTAAGATTTATTTTATAAAAATCATTTAAAAAGCAAAATAATTATAAAATCAAAAGAAAAATGTTGACTCCTGAAAAAGTAAAAGATATTCTAAAAGATCATGTTGTAAATCTTCGATTCCATGCTAGAGGAGGACAAGGAGGTGTGACAGCATCCAATTTATGTGTAGAAGCATTCTATGGATATGGGGTATGCCAACCTCTTTTTGGTGCTGAAAGAATGGGTTCTCCAACTGAGAGCTATGTAAGACTTAGTGCAAATGATGATCTTGTTAGATCTAACGAACAAGTATATGCTCCTCATTTTGTTTGTGTGTTAGATCCTTCCCTTTTAGCCGAAATCAATGTAACTGCAGGTTTAGCCAAGGGAGGCTGGTTAATTGTTAATACCACTTTAAATCAGGAAGATATTCAAAACATTGTAGGTAAATTTGATATTAATGTTGCTACTATTGATGCTACAAGAATCGCATTGGAAGTATTAGGTAGAAATATAACCAATACTATTATACTCGGTGCTCTTCTTAGGGTTGCACCAATTTTTACAGTAGATGCTTTAGCTGATGCGATTATGAGACGATTCAAAGGAGAAATCGCAGGAAAAAATGTGGCAGCTATAAAACAAGCTGTTGAAGAAACATGTGTTTATGATGTTGGACTTGATCCTGATTTTACAGTTGACACCAAAGTTCCTTGGCAACAAGTATATCCTGGCTTACCAGGTTTTAAAGAAGTAGATGACGCGGGCGTGTGGTATTGTGATGAAGATATTATAGAAATAGGTAGTACCCAAGTAAATACAGGCTCTTGGGGAGAGTGGGATATGATTTGGGACGAGGAAAAGTGTACAGATTGTGCTCAATGTTGGTATATCTGCCCTGATTTTACTATAATGAGAGAAAAAGGAGAAGATGGATTATGGCACATGAAGGGTATTGATATGGCTCATTGCAAATCATGTCAGAATTGTCTTGAAATTTGTCCAGTTGAAGCTATTAGTAAAAGATTAAAACAAGGTCCGGCGTCATGTGCCGCACCTGAGTAATGGAGGGAGATTAAATTGAGTATTGAACCAATGAGGCTTTTTTTTAAAGAAATAAAAGAACCCGTCACAACCACGATGATTGGAAATTATGCGGTTGCTGGTGGTGTTACCCAAACAGATCCAGATGTTATCTGTGCCTTTCCAATTACCCCCCAAACCCAATCAGTTGAAGGGTTATCTGATGTAGTCCATCAGGGTAGATTAAAAGCTGCTTTTGTTAAT
This sequence comes from uncultured archaeon, assembly GCA_964435435.1. GTDB lineage: Archaea > Asgardarchaeota > Lokiarchaeia > Sigyniarchaeales > SOKP01 > Loki-b32. The sequence continues at coordinate 6,613 of CAYSZJ010000034.1, read as the reverse complement.
GTTGAATCTGAGTTGGCTGCAATTAGTTTTTCGACTGCTGCATGTGCTGCAGGAGCAAGAACCTTTACAGCTACAGCAAGTCAAGGGTATTTATTGATGACAGAAGCGCTACCTATGGCTGTCGGATGGAGATTACCCGTAACGATGATGATTTCTGCCCGAGCTTTTAATTCTCCGAATTTATCTATTTGGAATTCGTGGGAATATACACAAGTCAATTCTGAACTTGGTTGGAATATTATTGTTTCTGAAAATGTTCAAGAAACCTATGATGCTGCTATTCTTTCAGTAATGATAGCAGAAGATTCATTATTTCCAACTATTTTTGTCCATGATGGTTTTATAATTTCTCATTCTGTTCAGAAATTAACTTTAATTCCTGATGAAACTGTAAGAAGGATGACTCCAAAAAAACCGAGACACACAATCGATCCTTCAAAACCAGGAACTTGGGGCGGTATTGTAACTCCTTCCTATTTTATGGAAGGAAGGGCGAAGTTAGATAAAGCAAAAGAACCAGTCCTAGGACAAATGACTGAAGTATTTGAAAAATTTAAAGCAGAGACAGGGAGAGAATATAATTTAATTGAAACTTATAATCTAGATAATTCTTCCAAAACCGCAATTTGTACTATGGGTTCTGTGTGCGGGAATATAATTAGCTGGATGATTAAAAATAAAGATATTGGCCTTATTAAACTACGAGCCTACCGACCGTTTCCTTTTGAAGATTTAAGAAGAATTGTTGAAGATCATAACTTAGAGAAATTAATCTTGTTAGAAAAGAGTGATTCTTTAAATGGGATGTTACCTCCCTTTTCAATGTCGGTTGCTACTGCACTTTATCCACTTGGAACACTTTTTAGGAGCTTTATTGTGGGTCTGGGGGGTCGAGACGTGACAAGAGATGAATTTGATATTGCAAAAAAGAAAATGGCTTCAATAACTGATATGAAAGGTCCACTTTATATGTATCTCGGTGTAAGAGAAAGTAAAGAAAAAATTTATGGGGTGGGTGATTAAAATGTCAAAACCAGAAAGAAATATTATCAATTTTGAAGATATTCTAGCAAGAGATGAAAAATGCAATGTCCTATTCTTTAATTATGATAATGAAGCATTCATGAATACTGGAATCCAAGAAAGTGGAGGAACACCTCCCTATGCCTCTACTACAACAAGTCCTGCAGGTGAAAAAATACCTGGTAAGATAGGGGTAAAACAAGATTTAGTCACACCATTCGCTTTCTATGGTACTAAAAAACTTTTCTTAGCTACAGCTAATCCAGCATATCCTAATGACTTTATGGGAAAAATGATGGATGCCCTTAAATCAAATGGTTCTGCATTTATTCAAGCTTATTCTGATTGCATGAGAGGATGGAGGCATGGTGCTGCAGATGCATTCAAAATATCAAAATTGGCAACAAATTGTGGTTATTGGCCATTATATACTATAAGAGTGGAAGATGGAATTCCCATCTTTACATATTATCGAGGATTAGATATTGATAAAGAGAAATTCGTAGAATATTTAAAATCTATGGGAAAATTTAGACATTTATTTAAACCTAAATTTATGGAAAAAGAAATCGATGAAATTATATATTTAACTGAACGAAGAAATGAAAAACTAAAGAAGTTAATAGATAATTTTGGAGCTGAAAAACAAGTTGATGTCTATCGTATAAATCGTAAAAAATTATCACCTCAGACCCATCTTCAACCCGGACACGGACTTTGTCCTGGATGTGGTGCAGGAATGGTGTTAAATCAAATGGCTACTGCTGCAACAGCTGTAGCGGAGAATAATATTATTTATATAAATAACACTAGTTGTTCTGAAGTGTCAACTTCAAAAGATAATGTGACCTCTTGGAATGTACCTTGGGTACATCACTTATTTGAGTCTGGTGCCACAGTAGCAGATGGTATAATAACAGCTAAAAAAATCATGAAAACAAAGGGATTATATAATAAAGAAATCCCATGGGTTATTCATATTGGAGGAGATGGTTCTACATACGATATTGGATTCCAATTTCTTAAAGCAGCTCTCATTAGAACAAGCAGTTTTATGGAAATGAATGAATATTTAACAGATCAAAAATAATTTCATTTGAAAATCTCTTCTTTTTATTTTTTCAATATTTTCAAATGTGAATATTTAATTTAGATTTAAACACTACTTCTTTTTATGGTAATTAGAGTTGAAAAACATTATCCAGTTTGTACGATAATAATCGATAATCCAGAAGTAAAAAATGCTGTAGATGGATTAACAGCTAATAAACTTGCAAATGCGTTTAGAGATTTTGAACAAGATGAAAAAGCGTTAGTTGGCGTATTATGGGGTGCTAATGGAACTTTTTGTTCTGGAGCTAATTTGAAGGCTATAGCGGAAGGCCGTGGAAATATAATTAAAAAGGAAGGAGATGCTCCGATGGGGCCTAGTAGGATGTTATTATCTAAACCGGTGATTGCAGCTATAGCAGGTTATGCTGTTGCTGGTGGACTTGAACTTGCATTATGGTGTGATCTACGTGTAGTTGAAAAGAATGCTGTATTTGGAGTTTTTAACAGAAGATTTGGCGTTCCTCTTATTGATGGAGGCACTGTAAGATTGCCAAGACTCATAGGATTAAGCCGAGCACTTGATATGATTCTCACAGGGCGTCCAATTAGCGCGGAGGATGCTTATAAATGGGGTTTAGTAAATAGAATTGTAGATATCGGCCGATCTAGAGAAGAAAGTGAAAAATTGGCTAGAGAAATTGCTTCTTTTCCTCAGGTCTGCTTGAAAAACGATCGTTTGTCCATATATCATCAATATGGATTGGATTTAAGAGAAGCATTGCTAAATGAATTTGAATATGGCTTAAAAACTCTACAAAGTGAAGAATACTTGGAAGGAAGCAGAGAATTTATTCAAGGGAAAGGGAAACATGGAAAATTTTAAGATATGAAAATTAATTAATAGGATTATAATTGAATAATTAATTAGGTGATAAAATGATTAGTTTTAACGAATTAAAAGTAAGAACTCCAAGCAGGGAGATACTTGTTAATATAACTAGTGAAATTAGTCAAGTTGTAAAAAAGTCAAGTGTAATGGAAGGTGTGTGCCGAATATTCGTACCGCACACTACTGCTGGCATAACAATTAATGAGAATGCTGATCCCGCAGTTATGAAAGATATTATCAATTATTTAAGAAAACTAATTCCAAAAAGTGCAGGTTTTTCTCATAGAGAAGGCAATTCGGATGCACATATTAAATCATCTTTAACTGGACCATCATTAGAAATTCTGATTCATAATGGGAGATTAGTATTAGGTACCTGGCAAGGAATTATGTTTGCAGAGTATGATGGACCTCGAAATCGAAGGATTTATGTACAAGTCCATGGAGAATAAATTTTTTTATTTGCTATAAGCTGAAGCTAAAATATATTAAAATCAACCATTGGATAAAATGAGTGAACTTTAGACAAAAATGAACTTGATATTTAAGTAATAACTTCTTGTTATTAAACTTTAAATAATAAAGTGTTTAATCTTCACATGAAAATTAAAGAAAATTTATCATTCAATTTTTTTAATAACTTAAAGGTAGAAAAAAAATGAGTGAAATGGAAGAAGTAAAAGTTGGAGTAACTTGGAGACATTTAGTTGTTACTGCCATAGCTACTGGAGTTGCTGCTCTTTTGGCAATTTATGCTGTAATCGCAGCGCCTGTAGCACCTTTTCCTGGTGTTTCGGGTTTATATATAGCAGCAGCTATTTATGTTCCCTTAAGCTTATGGTTAGGAATGTGGGGCTGTATATCAGGATATTTTTCATGTGTAATTCTTGGATTTGTAAGTGGTTTCGGTGCTTGGAGCTTTTATTGGTCATTAGCAGATTTTTTTGAAGGGTTAGTCCCACTATTAGCATTTAGAGCTTTTAAAGCTGATGTAGATATAGGTGCTAATTTGGAGAAACAAAAAGAATTATATATTATTCTTGGGGTATTAGTAATTGATTTAATTGTGGCAGCAATAGCTACAGCAATCCCTGGATTGTGGGTTCTATGGTTAATTACATTTATTATTGCTATAGTTCTCATTATTGCAATGTACATAGTTAATCCTTCGAAATCTTGGCTCTTATATGTAATTTTTGGTATAGTTGGTGCTGCAATTGTGTCAGCATTGTTTGGAATTTCAGGATTGGTCTTTATTGGAGTTGCTCCTCCTGAAGCATTCTGGATTGGTGTAATTGGGTGGTTTGCGGGAGATTTAATTGTGTTATCAGCAATTGCTACGCCGTTAATGGTTACATTAACAGGAAAAATCAAGCAAACTTCTGTATTCGTTGAGAAATGGTTCTCGTAAAAGAATTGAGGTGAAAATAATCTCAACTTTATCTAAAACTTTTTTTTCTTATATTCCTAAAACCAATATTATGGCTAAATTACATCCCATAACTAAAATTTCTATTTTTTTTATTTTATCTATTATTCCGTTTATAATGAACAATATTTTTGATATAATGTTTATTCTTTTCTTTGTTATCATCTTAATTTTGATAACCAGAATACCTCTGTTTTCAAAAAATTTTAAAAAAGTAATTATAGGTTTTTTATTAGTTAATGTTTCAATCTTTATCGTTTGGTGTTTATTTTCTCAAAGAGAAGGAAATATCGTTTTTTTTCAAACTACAATTGTATTCATAAAGAATAAATGGGAGTGGCCAATTCTAATAACTGACACCACATTATTATATGCGGCACGTATTTCATTAAGAATTATTACAATGTTTTTCCTAATGATGTTTTTTTTCGTATCAACATCTGATAGAGATTTAATTCATGGTTTACGCTCAATAAAGGTGCCATTTACCGCATGTTTAATGATAAGTCTAACTTTTAGAGGACTTGCGATGTTCCAACAAGAATATTCAATTATAAAAGAAGCAATGATGACTCGTGGAGTAGAATTCGAACATGTATCGATTCCTAAAAGAATTAAAAATTTTATATCAATATTTATTGCATTGATAATTTTAATGTTTAAAAAGACAGAAGATATGTCCGCATCCATAGAATCACGAGGGATACCCCTCAGATCCAAAAATAGAACAGTATATCAATATTATCCTGTTAAAAAGAAAGATTTTACTATTATTATTGCATTCATTCTTTTTTTCGCATTTATCATTTATTTACGTATAATTAACCAAAGTTTAGTATTTTTAATTATAAGTCTTTTCTTATGATTTAATATGAGTACTGTTATCGAATTCACTGACTTTTCTTGGAAATATAAATCCTCTAAAGATTTAGTACTGAAATCAATTAATTTAAAGATTAATAAAGGAGAATTTGTAGGTATTATGGGTCCTACTGGTGCAGGAAAATCTACTTTATGCTCTTGCATTAATGGACTTATTCCTTTAAGAACACGGGGTTGGATTAAAGGAACCGTAGAAGTTCTTGGTACCAATACACGAAATGCAAAAATGACAGATATAGGAAGAAGAGTTGGTCTAGTATTTCAAGATCCTGAAACTCAATTCGTAATGATGACTGTAGAAGATGAGATTGCTTTAGGATTAGAAACTTTATCGATTAGTCGTCGAAATATTAGAGAACGAATTCAATGGGCCTTAAAAGTAATCGGTTTAGAAGGTTATGAAGAAAAATCTCCTGATGAACTCTCAGGAGGTCAAAAACAACGTGTTGCAATAGCATCAATAATGGCTATGAGACCAGAAATTCTTATTTTAGATGAACCTACTTCTGATCTTGATCCACAAGGAAAACGGGAAATTTTCGAGTTATTAGATTCAATTAGAAAAGAATTTGATTTAACAATTATCCTAGTAAGTCATGATACAAAAAAAATAATGCAATTTTGTAATAGAGTTATTATTATAGATGATGGGGAGATTAAATTTGATGATAGAACATCTCAATTATCCAATAATATAGATTTACTCCAAGAAATTGGCATTTATTATCCAAGCAGTACATTAAATTATCAAGAAACTTCTGATATTAAAACCGAAATTAATCATATTAAAAGAAACCCATTAATTAAGGCTTCTAATTTAAATTATACTTATCCCAATCAGACTCAAGCCTTAAAAAATGTTAATTTAGAAATTTATCGTAATGATTTTATAGCAATTATCGGGAAAAACGGCTCAGGCAAAACTACATTAATAAAGCATTTTAATGGACTTCTTAAACCGCAGCAAGGAGAAGTGTTATTGAATAATAAGTCAATTACAGACTATACAATTTCACAGGTTGCCCAAACTATAGGGTATTGTTACCAAAATCCTGATCACCAACTCTTTAAAAATACAATTCGAGAGGAAATTGAATTTGGACTAAGAAATCTTAAATTTCATGAACATGAAATTGAACGTCGATATAATGAAATGGTTGAACTATTAGATCTCAAGAAATTTGAAGAAATATATGAATCAACTTTTTATCTAAGTAAGGGAATTCGCCAGCGATTAGCATTAGCCTCAGTGTTAGTTTTAGAACCAGATATTCTAATTATCGATGAACCGACAACAGGGCAAGATTTTCGCATGATTGAAGAATTTATGAAAATTC
>CAYSZJ010000033.1:8421-35652 GCA_964435435.1 uncultured archaeon | reverse complement strand
GAGCTCCTGCCTCAATCTGTTTTTCAATATATTCTATTTGAATATCAGTAACAATTTCTTGCGCTTCATGAAGCTTATTTTTATGATGTACAAAATCTCTCACGAGTTCATTAACATTACGAAGGCGACTTATTAATCCTAAAGGCCCAATAGTCATTCCTCCAATCATCAAATCGGGCAATTCGTCCTTAATAGTTTTAATAACTTTTATTTGATTATTCATCCTGTCAGCATGGGACCAATCAAATAGTTTGCCTATATTTTTGTAATCATTTGGAGATTTAAGTATCGGATTATATGGATCTGGATAAGCAGCGTTATCTGGAGGGTATATGATTTTAGCTCCAAAACCTTGTGCCTCAACACAAAGATCTGGCATTGCTGTAATTCCATCATACCCTAAAAGTTGTTGTGCTTCTATTTGGCATCTTAAGAATAAATCTGGTTTAGATGCATATTCTCCATAGTTTAACCTTCTAATTTGAGCTGCTGCGGCTGAAACGAAGGGAAAGCACGGAATTCTATCTAATTTCTTCCGTGTTATAAGGCCTGTTATTCTTTCCATTGGAGTCATGTATTCTTCGCATTCTTTTGGCATTTTCTCTATTTTTAGCATATTTTTCACTTTTTTATGAAATAGGTTTTAACAATAATATGAATTTCAAAATATTTATAATTAAAATAAGGGAATACTAAGTTTTTAAAGCTTTCACATATTTAAAGCACGATCTTTCTACATTAGTGATTAATTATAACTTGATAGGAATGTTTTTCAAACATATCTGTGATTTCCTTAAGATTTTCGTCAGTCAAATCTCCCATATCTTTATATAAATCCCCCATACCTACTTTCTCATATTTTGTTTTTGCTAGTTTATTATATGGCATTAAATGTATCGAGCCTGTGTAATTTATTCCATGTAAAAATGATGCTATACTATTAATAGTATTTTCATCTATATTTACTCCTGGAATTAATGGTATACGTGGAATGATTCTTTCATTGCCTACTTTAAAAAGTATCTTAGAGAAGTTAGCTAAAATTCTCTCATTTGATACACCCGTAAAATGTGTATGCTTCTGCATATCCATATGTTTAATATCGAATAAAAAAAGATCAACACAATTAACTAAATCTTCTATTAAATCTTCTTTAAAATAACCACAAGTCTCGATTGCGGTATGAATGTCATGTTCTTTTAAGGCTTTAAGTAATTCTAAAAGAAATTCTATTTGGATTGTTGGTTCCCCTCCTGAAATTGTTATACCTCCACCAGAATTGTCATAAAAAGGTTTGTCTCTAAGTGCAATTTCAACTAGTTCTGCAATTGATATTTCCTTTCCAATTATTTCCATAACGTCATTTGGGCATGCTTCCACACAGCTTCCACAGATTGTACATAGTTCCTTATTTCTAGTGATTTCATCATTCAATAATTGAAGAGCATCATTTGGACATGCATCAATACAATTTCCACATCTTAAACATTTTTCCTTAAAATAAGAGATTTGAGGATTAAGTTTTTGTGATTCTGGATTTTGACACCAAACACACTTTAAAGGGCATCCTTTCAAAAAAATTATTGTTCTAATACCAGGTCCATCATATATCGCATAATTTTGAATATCAAATATTATACCTTTCATTTAAATGTTTAAACCATAGTATGTTCTGTTCTAGAAATGATCTCATCTTGAATTTCTTTTCCTAAGTCAGTGAAATAAGCGGAATAACCTCCAACTTTAACAATTATATTTCTAAACGGCTCTGGGTTTTGCTGGGCTGCTTTTAATACTTCTGTAGATACGACAGTAGGTTGAAGTTGTTGACCTCCTAAACCAAAGTAAGTTTTTATAAGAGAAATCCACTTTTTTCTAGCTTCTCTTGTTTTTCCAATCCCAGATGGATGCATTCGTATGTTAACTGCACAACCACAAACATGCCGAAAATCAAGAGCAGCTACTGATCGCATGACACCTGTTGGTCCATTTTTCTCAACATTATACGGATTACAGCTTGCTGCAAATGGTTTCCCTGCAACTCTACCATCTGGCGTTGCGATACCTATTCGCCCGTCATATGTGTGAGAAGTCATTGATATAATAAAAGGAGCATAAACTCCACCTCTATAAGTTTTATAATTATAAGTTTCCTCAAATATCCGTGTGGTAACTTCTCGAGCAAGTTCATCACATTCAGGGTTTCCATTCCCCCATTTTCCCTCAAGATCCAAAATCAATTTATGGATTTTTTGATAATTATTAGTGAAATTATTATCAATTGCTTGTATTAAATCTCTAAAATTGAATTTTTTTTGCTCAAAGATGAGTTTTTTAATTACATATAATGAATCAACCATATTTGCAATACTATTCATTATAAGAATTCCTTCCGCATCGTAAAAAGCACCTCCTTGGGTTACATCTTTTTTGGTCTTAAAGCATCCTCGCATGAATGCAGATATGAAAGGTGCTGGAAAATAATCGGCAAATAGTCTATCACGTATAATAGTAGCTTTTACTATTTTCTGTATAACAAAATTTATTTGCTGGTAAAAAGCATCGAGAAATTCGTCGAATGTATCAAAATTATCAGGATTTCCTGTCTTCAATCCCACATCCTTTACTATACCCCCGATTGTTAAGCAATTACCATTCCGAAGTGTCATATCCAGAGTTCTACACAATAAAAGAGCTGAAAAACCAATTCCTCCTGTTTTGCCTGGACTGCACATATCCACACATCCTGTAATTGAATAGGCATTCGCATCTTTTCCTGTAATACCTCGATTCTTTAATGCGTCAATACATACATTATCATTTAACACAGATATACTTGAATATCCATTGTATTGGAGTTCAGTAACCTTCATATATAGTTCTTCAGGGCTTTTATCATGAAAACGAACAGCAAAATTAAGAGAAGCTTTTGATCTGTCTGCTGCTTCTAATACTAGATAAGTGAGATCATTTGTGACATCTTCTCCTGCTTCATTCAAACCCCCTACTGTCACAGGTTCTGAACCTTCAAATCTTTGGCTAAAATCACTCACAGCATTAGAATAAGGACGGATATTATGACTCATTACATTTAGAACTAATTCTTCCAGTAACTCTCGTGCCTCTTCTCGAGTGATGAGACCTTTTGCAATATCTGAACAATAAAAAGGATAAAAAAGTTGATCTAAACGACCAGGTCCATGTACATTAAAAGGTATAGCTAAATCAACGGTTGTTTTAACAACCCAAAATAAATGCACAGCTTCTCGAAATGTAGTAGGTGGATAAGTTGAGATTTTTTCACATACCTCATACATCTCTGATAAATCTTTTTTTCTTTTAACATTGCTAGTTTTATTTAATTCTTCTTTTATTTTTTCTGCCAATCTACAGGCATAAAGTATTACTGCATTGAGCGTAATCTCAATAGATCGTAAAAAATCTTTCTGTTCATCGGTCAAACCTTTATTATTTTCTATCTCATCTTGGACTTCCTTCTCCATAGCTAATAGTCCTTTTTTCAAAATAGTTTCAAAATCAAGAACTAAATGCCCTTGCCATACACCTATCACCGCACAAGGGGATATTACTATATCATTTTGAGCTGTTTTTAAAGGTAAATGAGATAAAAATTCATACGCTTCACCAGTATATACCTCAGAATTTGCATATTCTTTTTCTAGAATATCAGCGAGTGTTTTTTCTTTCCAATATGGAAGAAGTACTTCCAATAAAATTTTTTTATCTTCTTCTTTAATAGTATATGGGTTTATTTTTCTTCGTTCTAACGTATCAGTTCCAAGTGTTGTAATAGGAGCCCCTATTTTTTTGGTATTTTCAAGTAATTCACGAAATCCATCAGGTCCAATTTTTTTTATCATATATGACATGTAGTTCTTATTACTTTCTTTCATATACTTTTTCATTGTTTTTGCTTCAAGTTCAATTTCAAAAACTTTGTTCCATAATCCACGTTCAATGTCAATAGGTATTCCGATGAAGTTCTCTGTCCATTTTCCCGCTATTCGATCATCAGGATCTATATATATAGTCATGTTTTCAAGAACATTCTTCATTGAACGTGCAACTCTTACACCAAGAGACAAATCTTTATTTTCAGTTTCTTTCCATTTCTCTGTATAAAGTTTTGCTCTCTCTATAGAAATTAAAGGAATCTCATCAAGGAATCTTCTTCTTATTCTTTTTATTCTCTCACTCGCATTATCAATCAGTTTCATAATATTTCATCAAAACATTAAATAAATACTAAGGGAATTGAAATTTTATAAAATTGTTTAAAATAATTTAAATTATCTTAGAATTAATTAAGAATTATAAAGTAGAAATATTTATAATTTGTTTGTTTGTTTGCATATTTTAAAGGGCATCCTTTCAAAAAAATTAAAGTTCTAATGCCTTATCCATCATATATCGCAAAATTTTGAATATCAAATATTATACTCTTCATTTACACATTTAAACCATAATATGTTCGGTTCTTGAAATTATTTCATCTTGAATTTCTTTTCCTAAATCAGTAAAATAAGCAGAATATCCACCAACTTTAACAATAATATTTCGATAACTTTCAGGATTTCTTTGAGCTGCTCTTAAAACTTCTGTAGAAACTACGGTAGGTTGTAGTTGTTCTCCTCCTAATTGAAAGTAAGTCTTTATTAAAGATATCCATTTTTTCTCATCTTCTTTTTATCAAATTCAATTTCAAAAACTTTATTGAATAAACCACGCTCTATGTCAATAGGAATACCTAGGAAATTCTCTGTCCAAGAACCAACAAGTCTATCATCAGGATCAATGTTTATTCCCATATTTTCATATATATTCTTTATTGATAAGGCTACTCGAATACCTAGCGCAAGACCACTATTCTCGGTCTCTTTCCACTTTTCAGTATAATATCGTGCTCTTTCTATAGAGATGAAGGGGATCTCATCAAGGTATCTTTGACGAAATCTTTTAATTCTCTCACTAGCATTATCAATTAGCTCCATACTCACTGTCTTAGTCATATATCCAAACCATTAAGTGATTCATACTCTATATGTAAAGAAATTATGTTTTAAGATGTTTATTTTATTTTTATATTAAATAACTGATTTATTTTATTGTTTCCAATATCCAAGTAGATGATCATACATTTTATTAAATTCTTTTTGTTTATTGTTATAGTTTTCTGCTACTCTTTTATTTGGTTTAATGATTATGTTATTCTGATTTTCAATTAAAGTTGTTTCTTTTAAATCTTTAAGTATTCCTGATCCATAGGCAGCAAGTAATGCACACCCTCGTAAACTAGCTTCTGGTTCCTCGGATAATATTTGAGGAATTTGCATTACATCTGCCTTTATCTGATATAGAAGTTTATTTCGAGTTGCTCCTCCTACACACTTAACATTTTTAACATTTACTCCTAAATTTTTGAATATTTGTATATCTTTTCCTAGAGCCAGGGCAACACCTTCCATTATTGAACGTGCTACATGTCCAGCATTGTGATTCAATGATAATCCATAAAAACAACCTTTAGCAAAAACATTATCCGGTCTTCGCTCACCTAATAAATAAGGGTAAAAATTTAAACCATCACATCCTTCAGAAATTTTTTCTGCCATTTCGATCATTTGTTCGTATGAAATTTCACCTAATCCAGTTGAACTCAAGAAATTTTTGCACCACCTCATTGCTAAACCCCCACAATCCAACATTGTGAATGGAAGCCATCCATCGATAACATGTCTTAAATTTTGGACTGCTGGATTAACAATAGGCTTGTCCCTATGTACAACAAACAGCGTACTTGTTCCAGTCATATCAATCGCAGTTTCTTTCCCCGTCATTCCTAATCCGAGTAGAGAAACTATAAAATCACCCCCTCCTGCAAATACAGGAGTATTCACAGGAATTCCTAATTCTATTGCGAGATCTTCTCTGATACTACCAATGATATCATATGAATTAAAGATTGGAGCAAATTTATCTAAATCAATATCTAGTATTTCAGCCATGAATTTAGAGTAATTCAATTCTTTTAGATCAAAAAGAAAGGTTCCTGAAGCTTCACTAAAATCAGTTGCCGCAATTTTGGTAAGTTTATAATTGATAAAATCTTTTGGGACAAGGAACCATTTAGATTTTTTATACACATTAGGCTGATTATCTTTTATCCAGCGAACTTTAGGACCTACCCAACCAGGTGTTATAGGATTCCCCGTAATATTAGCTAGGTCTACTTCGTTATACTTACTTCTTATCATATTACAAATATCTTCGCATCTTTTATCCATCCATATCTGAGTCCACTCTGTTGTAATATCATCATTTTTCCCAATACCAACAGGTCCATGCATTTGACCACATGTACAAATTCCATTAATACTTTCAACTTCTAATGATGACTTTTTTATAACTTCGATAATAGCTTTCTTTGTTAAGTTCCACCAAAGTTGTGGTTTCTGTTGAGCCCATCCTGAAGTCGGACTATAAACTTCTTGGTATTGTTGAGATATTGCTAATATCTCTCCTAGCTGATTAGTAATCGCAGCTTTTATACTTTGAGTGCCTAAATCAATCACTAAAAAAAGCATGATTAAAACTCATTCATGTTAATAATATTTTTTGATTTATCATTTAATTAAAGAAAGTGCTTCTTTTGTTAGTTTCTTGATTTCCTCAAATTTACCCTCAGAAATTAAATCTTTCCTTACTATCCAGCTTCCTCCACATGCTATAACATTTGGTAATTCCAAATATTTTTTCAAGGAATCATTATTTATACCTCCAGTTGGCATAAATCTCATATCGGGATACGGTCCTGCCAGATTTCTAAGCATTTTTGGCCCACCTGACAAATCAGCAGGGAAAAATTTTACAACTTTTATACCTCTATCAAGAGCCCATTCTACCATTGTTGGAGTATTTACTCCTGGAATAATAGGTATCTTTTCTTTTACACAATAATCTACAACTTTAGGATTGAATCCTGGAGTTACTATAAATAGAGCACCAGCATTCACAGCTTTCTTTACTTGATCGACTTTCAGAACTGTACCCGCTCCAATAAAAAGATTTGGAAACTTTCTAGCTAAGCTTTTAATAGATTCAGCTGCTGCTTCAGTTCTAAATGTAACTTCTATAACTGGAAGTCCCGCTTCAATTAAGGCTTTTCCTAATGGAATAGCATCATTCACTTTATTAATAGAGGCAACTGGTATGATTTTTAATTCTTTGATTTTTTCAAATACATCCATTTTTATACACAAAAACTACAAATTATCAATGTTAAATTGATTATAGAAATTAATTTTCGTTTTTTTAAATTATCACTTTCTTAATTTATATACAGCATTGACCTCTGGTACTATAATTCGAAGTGATCTTGAACTTTTTTTCTTGAGTTGTTCTAATTCATCGTAACTGACCGTATTATAAGCAAACATACCAAAATGATGAACTAGAAGATTGATTATACCTACTTCTTGACAAAGATCTAACACTTCGGAAATCTTAAAATTACCGGCAATACCATGGTTTAATCGAAATTCATCTCTCCCATTGATTGGTAATAAAGCTAAATCTATCTTTAAGTAAGCCAATTTTTCATAAAGCCCTTTATAGGGAATGCAGTCACCTGAATGGTAAATTTTTATACCTCCTATGTCAAAGACATAACCTAGAAAATGGTATTCTCCTTTATTATTAACCTTTATAAATTCATGAGAGGCACCTACACCAATGATATTTAGATCTTTATCTAGATTAATTCTCTCTCCATCATTTATTGGGATTATCTGGTGACGTTTTGCCCCCCTATTGATTGCTTCCTCAACTTCTGCTGCAGGGACAATAACTTTGCAATTAGGATTATTATTTGATAATATAGAAAGAGTTTCTGGATCCATGTGATCTGAATGAGCATGCGTGCTTAGATAATAATCAAGGTTGGTTATTTTATCAGGCTTTAAAGGGATTTTCATTAATCTAATATGAGGAAATATTTTCTCTTTATATTTTTTTGAAAGATAATCTGATAGATAAGGATCTATGATGAGTAGTTTATCTTTAAACTTTAATGCAAATCCTGCTTGACCTAACCATACAATTCGAACCTCATTTTCATGTATATTCTTAATATTAATAAAATCTTCTGTTGAATCGATTCTTTCTTTGGAGATTTTGATCATAATCTAACTTAAATCCTTAATTATATTATCAACTGCCATTTCAGCAGCACGATCAATACTTTCGATAGTGTAACCACCAATATGAGGTGTACATATTGTCTTCTCATGAATAATTAACTCATTCAACCCAGGAGGTTCTTTGTTGTAAACGTCTGTTGCATATTTAGCTATTTTTCCCTCGTTAAGAGCTTCTAACAGAGCTGCCTCATTCACCAGAGAAGCTCTAGCCGTATTAATGATAATAACACCATTTTTCATTTTCATAATCAAATCTTTATTGATTAGTGGCTTCTTGCCCGGAGGACGATGCAAACTAATGATATCTGAGTTTTCAAATATTCCATTCAAATCAGTATATTTAAAACTATTATTAGGATTAAAAAACTTATCAGGATATAGATCATAGCCAATTACTTTAAAACCTATTCCAATTGCCATTTTTATAACTCTTTTCCCTATATTCCCACATCCAATTATACCAAGCGTTTTTCCTTCTAGTTCTATTCCTTTTTTTCTTATCCATTCTCCGTTTTTCATATGCGTATTACAATTAGTTATAGATCGAACAGAAGAATATATAAGAGCTATTGCTAATTCAGCCACTCCTTGGGAATTTACAGCAGTAGCTATTTTAACTTTTATGCCTAATCGTTCAGCAGCTTTTAAATCAATATTATCGATTCCAACACCATTTCTACTTATAATTTTTAAATTTTTTGCAGCTTTTAACACATTAGCTCTAATTGGTTCAATCCCGGCTAAATAAGCAACACATTCAGGTAATACTTTTAGTTGTTCCTCCTCTGATGGCTGTTGACCTGGAGGACCATAAACAAGAGTAAATCCAGCTCTTTTTAGCTTTTTTAATGATGGATGACCATTTTGAGTTATCGATCTGGGGGTTATATATACTTTTTTCATATTACTTCACTCTCTTAAGATTTCCATTTTGGATTATCAATTAATTCTGGCTTTCCATTTTTCTCAATTAATACTTTTCGAAACCCTTTCGTTTCTATTGTTTTATAATCATGCCCAGCATCTGCTCGAAACACAAAGAACATGATGAGAGGTTCTGAATCTGAAATATTTACGCTTCTATGGGCAAATCTAGGAGGAACATACACAGATATACCATGACTCATTTCTTGAATCTCGACATCACCTTCAGGATTTTCCATTAATAGATAACCATGACCTTTAATACAATAATAAATCTCAGCAGTATCTATTTTTGAATGGAAATGTCCTTTTGTCATAAAGTATTCATTACCTACTTTTCCCGGATACAAAATTGTTGTCCCATATGCTAATTCTCCTGAATTTTTAGGAATTCCAAGCTCATAAAATTCATATACTAAAATATCTTCATTTCTTATCATTTCTTTGAGTTTCTTATTATTAAGATACATTCCTTCCATAGCTGAAAGCATTCTTTTAGTCGATTTACATTCAGGTGATAATCCATCCTCTAAATTGAATCGAATAGCCATTGATTTTTTATTTTTAATTTTTTCCATAATAACCCTTTAATTTTATTTTACTTCTATCGCGATCCTCGATAATTCTTCAAATTTAGGACCACTAATTGGAATTTCTATATGAAATACTTCGGCAATACCTCTTTGCCAACCATGTAGAAAATAAATCCAACCGTCTTCAATATGGAGGTTTTTTTCTTTTTTTTGAGCTTTAGCTTGTTTCAGAAAAATTAGGTCACCTCGAAAATTATAATCCCAGACAAATCCATTGTCAGGAAATTGTGCTGCATCAGTAAGAGGTGATCCTGGGAAATCTTTTCCAGCTCCAGTTCCATTAATAACCAATGAATGTGGTTTAAGCTGATTTACAATTTTATCATTATATTCTGGTCTAGGACAGTGGAAATATTTAAATGAAATTCCAAGATTGATCTTTTCATGAATCTTTTTCATCTTTTCAAGTCTGGGAGTACTTCTATTAGTTACATAGATTTTTGAAGGCCAGAATTCTTTTTCTAAATTTTCTATAAAGTAAGTAGTTAACGCTAGTGAAGCACCACCAGCACCCATTATGCATATGTCTCCACCACATTTTTTCCAATGATCTTTTGAAATGAAGGATTCATATGCAAGTCCACTTGTTATTGGATCCTTAGCATGAGCCCATAAATTTCCATCACTTTTTGAAATACAACTCAATTCTCCTAATAATTTAACATAAGGATCGATTTTATCGAATAAATTTTTCGCAGCGTCATAAAGATCGATTTTATGAGATGTAACTAAGGCTCCTACTGAGTTATCATCATTCTTAATAAACTCAACAACTTTTCTATATACTTTTTTATTATCATGAATTTTACAATTAATTCCTACAATAGGAGTCCCTCCAAGTCCAAGATATTCTGCCCATTTTGGAAAAACCTTCATTATAGATGATTGAGTGGTTGTTACTCCAATATAATAAAACGTTGGTTTTTCTGCGGGTAAAAAATCAAAATTACTCATTAAATTGATTTTATTAAATTTTTCTAAATTATTATAAAAGTTATTTAGAAAAGCTCTTAAATGTTTGTTTAGTCATGTTTTTGGATTCTTTCAATATCATTTTCACTGTGTTATCTGCTCCTGTTAATACTCCAATAACTCCACCATATGTTTCACTTTGTGCTCCAACAAACCAAATACCATATATTGGGATTTTATGTGGAGGTGGTGGTATTTTTATATGTGGTACGGTACCACCAAATGCATGATGTTTTAAATAAGATCTTTTTCTAAAATCTTCTGGTGTAAGAATTATCTTTATCTTAGCATGCTCACGAAGGCCTGGGATAAATTGTTCTGCCAATTCCAAAAGTTTTTCTACCCACTTCTCCTTATTTTCTTTCCAACTCCCATTAATAGGATTATTAGGTTAAATATTAAGATAAGCAAATTTACTCTAAAGAATTAAGATAAAGTAAAAAAAATATTTGGTTAAAATTTGATTATTTTGTAGTAATATTTATAGATCTAATTCTTTTAATTTCTCTTTATTAGCAGCAACTTTCTCTGGGGTAAGATCATAAAATCTCCAAAATATTAGAACTGTAATTAATACAATAATTGCAGGAATAATAGCAGAATGTATTATAATCCCAAAAATAGCTGAAGCTGGTTGTTCAGATATACTTCCTCCCTCAATATAACCTGTCAGGATATGAGTAATTGCGATAGTCATTGCTATTACAGAACCTCCAAAACGAACGAAAAATGCTTGAAATCCATAATAAATCGATTGTTCTCTTTTCCCTGTTTTGATTGTTATATCATCTAATACATCTCCCATAGTAGGGGGATCTATGAACCAATGACCTCCGACTCCCATTCCAAAAAATAATAGACTAATTGCCCAACCAATCGTATCTCTTAGAAATATCAAGGGTAGGAAAGTAATAAAAAGTAAAAAACCAGCAGCGATGCTCATTTTTTTATTATCATTTATTCTTTTGGATAAGTATGTCCAGAGAGGAACCGATATAAGAGCCCCTAAAAGCATCGCTCCCAAAAGGATTGTAAAGACCTCTTCAGGTTCATCTAAAATGAATGTTGTTATATAAAATCCCGATGTTTGTAACATTACAGCTCCTATTTGATAACCCCAGAAAAATATCATTTTCATCATAAAAGTTTTATTTGAGAGTGCAATTTTCGCTGATTTAAAGAAAGGTTCTAATTTTTCTTTTGCGTGCATTTTTCTTCTTTGCACATATAGATCTTTAATTCTTTGATTCTCCCACACTCCCGGTATTACAATCAGAAAAATCATAATTCCCACAATTGCACTAATCATAGCCATAAATGGATAAGTTGAAGGAATATCTTGATCTACAATCATGGGAGGTACTATTGCGGCTAGGACTAACCCAAAAATTCCTAGAATTGTACCGAACCCTTGAACTGTTCTTCTTTCATCAAGTCCAGTGAATTTATCGGGGTATATTGAAATTACATTAACATCGTATATTGTGAGAAGTGTATCATATAAACAAAGAGTGCCTAAATACCAACCAAATATTAACCATTGATTCTGAGCTACTAAATTAGGATCCCTAACCCCTCCAGTAGTAAACAATGCTTGAGGAACCATGAAAATAAGTATAAAAGAAAATAGCCACGGAATAACTCCTATTATCATCCATGGAAATCTCCTAATACCCCATTTTTTTTCCCATGGCATATGAACCCGTTCCATAATATAACCTACAAGAGGATCATTAATAGCATTCCAGACAGAATATAAAACAAAGGCTAGCATTGCAATCCAAGATTCTAATCCAATTACTTGTTCATAGAAAAAGAATACTGTAAATCCAAATGCAGCGGTTATCCATTGACCAAATAACTCCCGAGATCCATAACTTGCCATAATAAGTTTAGAGTTCTTATAGGTTTCCTTTCTTTCAAGTTCAATCTCACTCATAATTTTTTACTCCAAAACAATACTATTGCGTTAATTTTCAAATTTTAATTTAAAATTAATTTATTGAATATATACTTTAGATTTTTTAAATATTGTTCCATTTTAAGCAAAATCATGGTAAAAAAATTTGAATTATTGAAATTTCAACAAAATTAATAGAAGAAATAATTTTAATGATACTCAATTTTCACTGAACTAAGTTTTTTAACTGCTATTTTTTTTTGTTTCCACAATAATTCAGTTTTTTCTATCCATTCACCGAAATTTTGAGGATTTTCGGGATAATTTTCATAGTGTTTCTTAATTTTTCCAGCTAGTCCATTTGCTTGTAATAATCTCTTCATATGTTTAAGAGATAATTTTCTTCGAACCAGACCTCCTACTATTTTGAATAGAAATTTTAACATTTCACCTAGACTCATTTCTTCTTCATACTCTTTATTTGGCGCAGGAATATCATCTCCTTCACCAGTTTTGTAAATCAATTCTTTTTTCAGAAAATAATTCCACTCTTTTTCATTAAAATTTAGTACCCCTGATAATTGTGTAAAAAGTCCAGCGAATTTTGATCCTTGATCTCTGAAGTATTTAACATTTATCTCCCAAAGAACTTCTCTGCTTAAATCTTTTCCAGCTCTTAAATTTTCTTCTATAACTTCAGATGCAATCATACATAACATCCATGTTGCTGTAACACCATGCCCAGAAAAAGGATACGTTAAAGCTGCGGCATCTCCAATACATAAAAATCTATCTGCTACTAACGAATATGGTGGTCTCCTATAAGGTGTTCTACCCTGTTCTTCTTTAACTATTTCATAAGGTGGTAGATTTGCTCTTTTTAGAAAATCTTCACGAGCTAAACGGGCATTTTCAAATGATCCTGGTTGCCCAACTCCTAGAATTGCTCCATCAGGATCATAAGATGGACCAAACCATAATAACCACCAATTATATCCCGTATCTGGTTTTGGATGAGGTTGTTTGGGATTCTTCCATTTAATGTATTGTAATAGCACATACATGACATTATTGGGACCCAATTCAAAAGTTTCTACACCATAATCTTCTGGTAATGATGTTCTAATAACCGCAGCTTTACCAGAAGCATCTACGATAAGTTTTGCATGATATTCAACATTCAAACCATTTTTTTCAGCCTTTAAACCAATTAAATTATTATTTTTATAAATTAGGTCCTTGAACTTACATGAAAATTCTAATTTTGCTCCGACTGACACCAGAATATCATACATTCTATTCAAAAAAGGAGTTAAACGCACAATTGTTTGAAGAGCTCGAATTTTAATTTCTTTCGTAAAATCAGGTGTTACGACGAAAGATTGATCTCTAATTTCGATACAATCAGGGGCTCCTACTTGAAAAGGAGGAATTCCTGCTTTTTCAATTCTATCAGTTTCGAAATGAATCACATCTAATCTTTTCCCTACTTCTTCCCTTTTATCCTTTTCAATAATGATCACTGAAAATCCATTTTTAGCAAGGAGCCACCCTAAATACGTACCTGCTGTTCCAGCACCTACAATAAGAACTTCACATTTTTCAACCATTACTTATTTCCCACCTAAGCTTTATGACTTTTTATTTTCAAAAAATAAATCATGTTCAAATAATAATCTCAAACATTAAAAGCCCATTCTCCATTACGCATGATCGCTTCAGCGGTCCCATCTTCTGCTATCCCATCTACATTCATCTCACCTGAACCAAACATGCAATCAATGTGAATGAGGCTGTGATTACCTCCCGCAGCTAAAAATTCTTCATCAGACATCCTTTCGCCATTTTTAAAGCTGAATTTATAACCTCTACCTAACGCAATATGATTTGAAGCATTTTCATCAATAAGAATATTATAAAATAGTAATCCCGATTGTGAAATTGGAGAACTATGAGGCACTAACGCAATTTCCCCCAAAAAACTTGCACCTTCATCAGTTTCAATTAATTTATGTAATAAATCTTCACCTTTTCTAGCAGCTGCTTCTACAATCTTTCCTTTAGAAAAAGTTAGTTTAAAATCTTCAATAAGACTACCGCTGAAGTAGATTGGTTTTGTACCTTTTACTACACCCTCAGTTTTATCTTTATGCGGTATAGTGAATACTTCTTCAGTAGGGATGTTTGCAGTAAAAGTGATGCCATTTTTGCTGATCATTGAACCGCTTTGCCATACATGCCTTTTTGGTAGGCCTATCGTTAAATCTGTTCCCTCTCCAGTAAATTTCAGTGTTACATAATCTTTCTCATTAAGATAATCACTTCTCTCAGCGAGTTGTTTAACATGATTTTGCCAAGCTGAAACTGGATCTTCTTGGTTTATATGACAAATTTCAAAAATTGTATCCCAAAATTTGTTTTTTCGCTCTTCTGGGGGGATATTAGGGAATACCTTGTCAACCCACCCATTTAATGGTGCCGTGATCACTGACCAATTCATTGTATTTTGAACCAATAAATCCATAATAGGTTCCTCATGTTTAAAAAAAGTCTGTTGAACGATCGTAACTAATTCAGGATCTTCATCATTAAGTAGAACAGGATTCTCTGCGTATATAACGAGTATCGCATTACCAGATTTCGCCATATTATATACTAAATCAGTTCTCCATGAAGGGAATTCTTCAAATGAATCTCGAGGAGCGTATTTATAGCGGATAGGTTGTAATTGATTGTCAGCCCACATCACTTCAACAAACTTAGCTCCTAATTGATAAGCCTTTCTTACAATCAATCTTACTAACGGAGCTAATTCAATAGGAGCATAAGTTTCGGCAAATATTGGTGCTCCAATTAATAGGCGTTGACCAGATTGTAAATTAAGTCCTACTTTAACGACAACCTCAGCATATTTATCTAAGTTTTTCTCAAACTCTGAAGACATTTAATTATCACATTGATTTTTTAAATTTTTTTATTTGATTTCCCTTTTAATTCACAATTTTTTGATTTATAAATTAATCTACTTATGAATTTAAAAACTATTATTTCTAATATTCTATCTTGAATAAAAATCTTTATAGCCTTTATACAATTTTTTTAGAGATTTTAAAGAAATCTAATACGTAACGAACAATCTAAAATACCGAAACCATATGAAAAGCGAGAAGTTAACTCTCTATTATCTAGCAAAATACACTAATCATGAACTCCTTATAGATGAGATAATTTTAACAAGAGGTGAAAATCAATTAGAATCTATTAGCCCAAATAAAGGAAAAAATAGATCTATAAAAATAAAGATTATTCGTACTAAGATTTTTTACGCTATAATATTTGGAATATTGCCCATAACGCCTCTTTTAGGATATTTTCAAATTGCAGATTTACTCCTCGATAGTGGCATTTCACCAGATATAATTATTTTTCATGGAAGTTTATTTATTAGTTTATTTTTTATTCTTCAATTTTTCAATTTTTTTTTAATGGGAATGCTAGAGACTGGCATGATAATGTCAGGTAGGATTTTTGAGTGGTTCCAAACATTACCTATTACCAGAAAAAAATTGAAGAAATTAGTATTTTTAACTATTTTTCGTAGTTTTGATATACCAATCATCGTAATAATGTTTGGATTTCCTCTCATAATGTATATAGGAACCTCAAAACCTTTACTTTTTCTAATCAGTGTTGGAATTTCAATCATAAATGTATTGTTCTCTTTTAGTATTATAATTTTAACTGGAGGAAGAATGAAGCGAATTTTAGATGTTAATAGGATGAACTCAAGAAGATCATATAAAATTCGATTATTTAATATAATTAGTTATATAATTATCATTATTGGAAGCATGTATTTTATTCAATGGACATTTACTTCAATAGACGTCTTTTTTAGAATGTTTCTAGCAATAGGAAATCATTCTATGATAAATTTCGCACTTAGCATCATTCCTTACCCTTTTAATCCTAGTTATTTTGTTGCTATATTTATTGTTGGGGATCAAGTTCCTTCAGATTTATGGATTAGTACATTTTTAGGATTATGTCTTTTTTCTATTATTACGTTTTGGCTTTTTAAAAGAGCTTTAAATACTCTTGAAAAAATAACCTTTTCAAAATTTCAAAAGGATAACAAGAGCTATAATTCAACTCAAGTCAAAGATTATAGTCAAATTAAAATTAAACCGTTATCCCCCTTTAAAGCATATTTTCGAAAAGATTTGGTATTAATTTCTCATGATCTCAAAACATTTATGGCTATTATTACATCTGTTATCCTTTCCTTTATATTCTTATTTTATTATAATTTAGAAAACATTGGTAGAAATGTTCCTTCCGAATTTCTAGTATATACAAATCTAGTAGGAATACTATTATTTAGTCCTGTTCTTTCTGGCATGCTTATATTCAGTTTTTTAAGCTTGGAAGATTCCGGACAATCTGTTATAACCTCATTGCCAATTATTCCTCGAGATCAAGCAAAATCAAAATTGCTTCTTATATTTATAATTCATAGTATTGCAACGCTTTTACCTCCATTGATGTTTATCCCTGATATGAAGTTTATACCATTAATGTTAGCCACACTTATAGCCTTACCTTTTACATGGATGTTTTTAATGATAATATTCGAGTTAAAAATACATTTTTTTGGAAAAAGGAGGTATAATTATGTTATAAATGATGTTGTTCCTAAGAATAAATTGTTGAAATGGGTAGCTATCATGAGTATCCAATATATCATTTGTGTTTGGATTGTCTCATTTATATTAACGTTTTTTATTTACAATAATATTATTGCTTTACTTTCCTTTTTGATTCTATCGGCAATTATAGGACTTGTAAGTGTGGTTCGGATTTTCATAAGAATGTTTCCTAAAACTAAGAAAAGAAAAAAGATAAAACACACACCATTTATACCTTTAAGAATTGGAAAACCTACTTTTTTTTCAAAACACCTATGGATCTCAATTATTATATTAGTAGCTCTTTATATATGTTTTTCAAGATTAATAGATTATTCTATTCAATTTATTTATAGAGCTTTTTTACCTCGCTTATATAGCTTACACAATATTCTGCTGTTAGTAGAGATTCTTCTATTTAATATAATTTATGTTATTTTAATGATAATCTTAGTCCCTTTTATATTAGGGCTTCCCTATGGACGTCAACCTTTAGGGAAATATCTCGAAAATATCGGTTTAAGGTGGATTAAACCAAAAAGATTAATTAGGAACTTATTAGGTAGAACTGATTTATTAGGTAGAACTGATAGATTCACAGTGGGTTTATTTGGAATAGTTATAACTTTTATTTTCATACTCCTTCTTACACCCTCTATTAGAATATATGGTATTTTTGGATTTTTCTATTTTGGGAGTTATTTTTTTTGGCAAGAAGTATTTTTTCGAGGAATTATACTAACAATTCTTTTAAAGAAATATACTAAAGGTAAAGCAATTATCTTAAATTTGTTATTATTTTTAGTTGCAAATATAGGACCTAATATTTTAATTGTTATTTTAATTTACGGATTTTACCCAATTTCGTTTTCTTATTTTATCAATTATAATTTTATATTTATTGTATTTATGGGGCTTATTTGTAGTTGCTTATATGTAAAAACAAGAAGTATTTTGCCAGGTTTTATTCTAAGTTTAATAATGTCTATGGTATTCTTCCCCTATATATTATTTTATTAATATCAAATACAAAATAAATTTCAAGGAAACTTTAATTTCTTATTATAAGACGTAATTTTTAGATTGTTAATTTTTAATTTTTAGAAATAATCAAAGATATTAGCAGAATAAATTAATAAGGTGATATTTTTTGAAAATAGTGGTTTTTGCTCCTCATCCAGATGATGAAAGCTTTGGTGCTGGTGGTTCAATTATGAAATGGCTCGAAAAAGGTCATGATGTGCATATTATATGGTTTACAGATGGTAGAGCGGGATATCGAAAAGCTAGAGAAGAGAAACAACTTGAAGATTGTGAAGCTACAAGGATTTCAGAAGTTGAACTTGCAAATATTAGGTTAGCCGAAGCAGATACTGCGGCAGAATTTCTTGGGATTAAAAAAGAGAATAGGCATTTTTTAAAATTTTATGATCAAGAATTAAGAAATCACATTGAAGAAGCAGATGAAAAGATTAAAGATATTGCAAAAAATGCGGATAGATTTGTCATTCCAAGCGACAATAATAACCATCCAGATCACCAAGCAACTCACGATATTGCAATCAGAGTAGCTGAAGAACTCAACTTGCATAACCTTGAATTCTATGTATATGCTCTTTATAATCCAATTAAAGCTCAAGGAGAACATTTAGTCAAGATAAAATTAGGGGATAAAAGATTTAAAGTCCATGAGGCATTAAAATTGCATAAATCTCAATTTTATACTAAGGATATGGGATGGCAAACTGAAGCTATGAAAGAAGTACGTAGGCAGAGATTTGGATTATTTCATCTTGAAGATAAGGGAAAATTTTATAATTTTTAATATCCTCTACTTTATTCATTAAATAATTTTATGATGAATATGGAATGGAAAACAAAAATAACGGAAATGTTAGGATGTAAATATCCTATTTTTTCAGCTGCCTTTGCACGGTTTGATAATACCAAATTAACAGCAGCAGTAAGTAAAGCTGGTGGAGCAGGAATTTTAACAGGTTCTTATTTTAAAAATGAAGAGGAATTTCGGAATGCGATCCTGAAAATTAGAGATATCACAAAAAACCCTTTTTGCATCAATTTTTCTCCATACAAACCATTAGATTTTCAAAAAGATCTTGATCAATTGTTTGGTCAATATCTGGAAGCTGCTAAAGAAGAACAAATAAAAACTATTATAACTGTCGGTCCTCGAGTTGAAGGATTTGGAAAAAAAATTAAAGAATATGGAATGAACTGGATTCATAAAGTTACTACAATGAGACATGCCCAGTATGGAGAGAAGATGGGAGTTGATGCCATTATTTTGACTGGGCTTGAAGGAGCAGGATTTAAAAATCCTAAGCAAAATACACTTTTTATTAACATGGTTAATGCAAAAGACAGATTAAGTGTCCCAATAATAGCTTCAGGAGGGATTAGTAATGGTAAGGGTATGTTGATGGCATTAATCTCTGGAGCGCAAGCAATACATATGTGCACAGCCTTTCTAGCAACAGGAGAAAGCACCATTTCTGATGGTTGGAAACAGAACATACTTGATGCTGATTGTTTTGATCCTAGTATAATTGAAAATGTATGCCATTTTGAATCCTATCAAATGAAAGCTGTTCCATTATCCTTAGCGGCAGGGACTATTAATGAGATCATATCAGCAAAACAACTTATTAAAATGATAGTAATAGAAGCTGAAGAATTACTCGCAAAATTAGGCTTTCAGGAAAATTTTATTGATTTTACAGGATTATGATTTTAAGAAATCCTTAAAAGTTAAGAAAATGAAATGATTGATGAAAAAAAACTAACACAAGCAGCAAAAATCATAAATGATTCAAGTTATATTGTAGTTTTTTCAGGAGCTGGTATTTCAACAGAATCAGGAATAGATGATTTTCGAAGTCCTGGTGGTTTATTGCAAAATAATATGGGTCATTTGTAATTTTTGTTAATAGAGATAATACAGTTATGGATGAATTAGCTGATGTCTTTTTGAAAGGAAGTGCTGGAGAAATTTTCACACAATTATTGAAATATATAAAATCTTAGGAATTAAATCAGGAATATGGAATAGTTTTTCGAACTAATTCGATTTGTTTATTCTTCTATATTCCTTAGTGATTAGAAATCTAATTATTTCGGTGATATTCTTTATTCCATGATATTCTTTAATAAATTCTAACTTATCAAAAAGTTCCTTCTCGAGTGCAATATGGAATTCATGTTTTTCATTATCCATAAATTAATTATTTTATGATTTTATTTAATATTTTTATAAATTATGGATTTATTATGGATAGTTCTGGATAAAAAACGGATAATTTTATATATTCATTTCTCATTTATAAAAATTGAAAGAAATTATCAAAGTTAATAGGTTATATAATACCAAAATATAATCTTAATTTATCTTAGCTGAATAAAAGCAGTAGTTTTTTTCTTGGAACCTTCTTTTCAGATGTAATCTAAATAAAAAATGAAATCTAAGTAATATAATATAAGTAGAATAATGTTTGAGATTATCTTAGCAATTCTTATGCTCATTGGCGGATTACCATTAGTTATTTTCTCAAGCATTAAGGCGGTTAAACATTCTGCTATTCTTGCGGCTGCTTTAGGGGTCTCACCATTAATAATTGGTGTTACTTTAGTTTCAGTTGGAACGGATATTTCCGAGATTTTTAATTCTCTTATATCATGTGCTCTAGGTCATGGAGATATTGATGTAGGTGACTCTGTTGGGTCAGATCTCACTCAACTTACTTTAGTATTTGGTTTACTACCCATACTTACCGGAGTTATTTATACACACAGAAAAGATATCATAATCTTAGGCTCATGTGAAATTTTATCATTATTATTAATTTTTTCAATTGTAGAAAAGGGATACATTACACGGTTAAATGCATTATTTATGGTTGGAAGTCTAGGAATCTATATCTGGTTAATATTTAATGCTAATAAAGAAAGTATTTTACAAAGAGTAGAGCTGATTCAAAGAGTTGAGGCCCCAAAAAGCAAAAAGCACCATTTATTAATTGCCAGTTTAGGCTTTGGGGGAGTTACATTGGGAGCATTTATGATTGTTGATTCGGTAATAGTACTTTCAGAAGCCATAGGAGTACATGAATATATTATCAGTTTTTTTATTGTAGCTGTAGGAACTTCCTTGCCGGAATTAGCTGTTGATGTCAATGCGTTAAGATTAAAGCATCATGATATTGCAATTGGAGATATTATTGGAAGTTGTATCGTTGATTCCACTTTATCCATTGGTATTGGACAGCTCGTTTTTAATCAAAATCCAAATCCTGTTACCGCAGCTCTTGCTGTTCCAACTGTGTTTTATACACTCATCGCTAGCTTTATAGTAATTACTGTCGTTGCAGTAAGGAAAAAGATAGATAAAAAAGCCGGTATTTTATTTATTTCGCTTTATTTCTTATCTTATGTTTTTCTTTTTACATTCTGGTTAAGAATTTAAAATATTTTAGAAGAAATAATCCTTATTATGGTTTTTTATTTAGTTTACTTAATAACATTGACGCGTCTTTCATTGTTAGCGCTAAACCTTCCATTAATTTTATAAATTTATCGGAGAAATAAATTTTTCCTTCAAATGGGTTACTTTTACTAATCTCAATAATTTCCTCTAAATTTAAGATATTCTTTTTATCAATTTCAATTCCTAATTTATCAATGTAAATTGTGTCTAATTTTTCCAAAGGTACTTTACTAGTTATTTTAGAATAAACCCAAAAATTTGATGGTGCTTTCCATTCAACTTTTCGTTTTTGGGCTTCTTCTATTCTTTTCATTCTTAATTGCTCTTTCTTTTTTAATTCTATAGGATCCTCATACTCCATAACAGATTTCTTAAAATCATTAAGATATGATTCGGCATCACTGATATTAACAATAGCAGGAAAAAGAATAACAATATTTAGAGTAGTATCTTCCACTTTTAGAAATTCGGCAAATATTTTTTCATTATTTTCCAATTCAAAGATCATTTTTTTTAGTTTGATTTCATGATCTAATTTTTGAAGTTCAAACTGATGTATCATTTTAAGAAATATTTCATCAGGTAAGGAAAAATATAATACATTTCCTTTTTGATTAAAGAGAGTGCTGCCCAAAATTACTCCATCTTCCTCATCATTCTTTAAATTATTAGTAATTTTTTTAATAACTAAAGATACAACATAAGTAGCAATATCATCAACCTTTTTACTTCCTGTTTCATAAATTTCTAGATCTGTCAATTCAAGATCAGTATTTTGATAACCTCTAACAGAGAACCATCTGTCTATATATGCTTGAAAGCCATGTTCGCACATATAATTTGAAGGAACTGAAATTGTCAGAAGGGTTTTTGACTTTTTCACCATTTTTTTAGGTACTTTCACTAATTTTTTCGCATGACATTTAGGACAAATCAAGTTTATTTCCTTTATGTCCTCTTCATAAATTTCGTCCTCTTTTAACAAAATACATCAATTTATTTTGTTCTTTAAGGTATATAATTTTCAGGATTTTCTTTTTGCATTTATACTAATAGTTTTAAGTAGAATAAACTATAATAATAATGTTTATATTGGCATATAAAATTTACATAATGCACATTGGTTCGCTCTTAATCTCCTTTCTGGGCCTAAAATTATTAGCTTTTCTTTCATGTCCCCTCCACATTTAGGGCAACTTTTAGCAAAATTTTCTTTAATTGAATTTAATACCTTTTGTATACCTTTTTCTAAATTAAGTAATTCATTAGCATTTTGAATAATTTGACCCGCAGATATCATACCTATACCCTTAATCCAAGCTAATTCTTCAGTTTTAGATTTAGCAATTTCTTCTATGGATTTAATACCTGCATTTACTAATCGTTCTGCTGCAGTAGGTCCAATTCCTCTCACACGAACTAATTCTTCCATCATAGATTAAACACAATTTTAAGAGTTAAGAAGGGAAATTGTTCTCTCAGAAAATTCTAGTTTTAATGCTAATTTTGAATCTAATTATATATAATAATGTTAATTAGACAAAATAAAATTTAATATGATTGAATTTAATAAAAAATAAAAAAAATTAGAATTTATTTCTCTAATTGGCGTCCTACACCGATATACATTAAATATCCACCAGCAATAGCTAAAATTAGACCTATTGCACCCATTATTAATCTAAATGTTGGATCATTCAAAAAATTCGATACAAAAATTCCATACATAAAGATTATTAGGGCAGCAGCTCCGAATATAAAAAATTTCCACTTTTTTTTTAATTGTTCATCTTCAAATTTTTTATATATTTGGAATGAAAAGTAGAAAAAGAGACCAGTAGCGACAGACTCAATAATTAACAAGTAGAGGAAGAAAGGAAGCATCCAATGGGGGCTCCAACTTTCTGGATCAATCTCTACACCCCATCCTTCAACATAGACAAAAAAGATCATACAAAACATAGCAATACCATAAACTATGAAAATTGCTAATTGTTTGCTGGGTGTAATGACTTTTTCTGATTTTAAGAGTATTAAGTCAAAAATTACAAGAAATATCGTTGAATAGAAAATCCCAAAATTTGTTATATAATTTAGAAATAAAATAACACTTTCATAATCGAGTGGATCTAATGGAGCATAAATGAAATTTACAAATAATCCAAGCGCTGCAGATAAATAAAATCCTGAAAATATTATGTTTAACCGTTTCCTATCCCTTTTGAGAATTTTATATGCTAAAAATATAAAAAAAGCGCATATAAGCCCCTGAGCCACATATACTGTTAATGCTCTGGTTATAGTCATTTGATATAGAGTCATATTAAATACACGTTAAATCATAATTTAATTTTAAATAATATTTTGTTAATGTAACAATTTATCATTTTATATTTATTATTTTGTTGTTTACATATTAAGGAAATTTAGAAAAAAAAGAGTTCAATCAAGTTGCTTTCCTACTCCGTTATATATAAGATATAAACTATAAGTGTGGGTAATGATATTTTATACCATAAAAAGGAAAAAGACGGCAAATAACACTTGAACGATATAAATTTGAATAAATCTAGCAATATCCATTAATCCTTAATTCCCTTAGAAAAAAAATTTTGGTGTTTATTATTTTTTCTTTTTGCAGATTTAAAGCTTTATGAATTATATCTTTTTTCTTAATAATAGTAGGAAATATATAAAAATTAACTAACTGAAATTAATTAAAATGTAAAAAATGAAATTAGATATTATACTACTACTTTTCACGCCACTCAGTTCCACATAATCCGCATCTATACTTCATTCCATAAACACGGGGGTAATCATTTATGATTCTAGTTCTATCAACGGATTCATGTATCATATTCTTATTCTCCTCTCCACAAGAGGGGCACTTCCTACGCCCTTCAATTTTTTCAATAGTTAGTATATCATCTGGTTTTTCTTCCATCTTAAATTTCAACTCCTACTTCGTTAAAATACTGATTATAATTTTAAATTGTATTATATTATTTTTATAACTTCTCTTTTAGATGTATTTTTGGCAAATTATTCCTTTAATAATTCTATTCCATATTTTTGTGCTTGTTCATACAATTCGGGATTTGAATATTGAAATCTAAAAATAAAATCATCAAGAATTTTATTGTAAATCTCAGTTATATCTTCAGCTTTATTATAGATTTCAAAGCAATAAATCAGACCAAGTTCTTTTGTTTTTTTTTTTAAATTATATCTACTAATCCTTAAGCTATTAAGTGGGGGGATCTTGAATATTTGAGAAATGTCCATGCCCACAAGAACAGATAAACCTTGAAATGAGAAAATTTCATTAAATTCTTTTATTGATTCTTCACTATAATCATGTACTGAGTTTGAATCATTTAAATTCATAGCAAGAATTAACACATCAAGTTTCTCAATTTTATTATAATTATAAATTAATTGATCTATATCTACTGCTGAAAATATCTTCATCTTAATTGGAATTTGCTTGAAAACTAAGAAAAATTCAATATAATTTTCAAAAGATTTTGATTCAATAGCAATATTTTTTATATTATCTAAAAAAATCTCTTTCTTTGAATCTTTACTGCCAACAATTCCAATCCTTAAACTGTAGCTTATTTTCTTCAAGCTATGTCTTTCCAAAAATAGTTATTACTGTTCTTAATTTATTATTATTAATAAATAATTTTAGTGGGATTTTTTAATGCAATATTGACTTAAATTTAAATTGATACTATGTTAATAATCTATTTAGAATTAGTTATTATGATTATAATTTGGAGTTTTTCATTCGTTTTGGTAGATATTGCTGTCCAATTTATTCCACCCTTATCACTTGCGTTATATCGATTTATTATTGCTTCTGCTTCTTTTTTAATTATCGATATTTATCTCAAATTAATTGGAAAGAAAAAATCGAATGAGTTAAATAACTGTAGTGAAAAAATAGAATTCTCGAGAAATGAATGGATATTGCTAATATTTGCAAGTTTTACAGGTGTTTCCCTTTTTTTCCTTGCTCAATACACAGCAATTAAAATAATCGGTCCTTCTCTTCCTGCTTTATTTGTATGTTTATTAGCTCCTGTAGCAATAACAATCTTAGCATTGTTCCTCTTTAATGAAAAATTAAATATCCAAAAGGTGATAGGATTTGCTATTGCAACATTAGGTGGTTTTCTTTTAGTAACAGGCGGTAATTTGGAAAATTTAACTCCTACATCTCCCAATTTTCTTGGCTATTTACTTGCTCTTTTAACCCCTTTTTTATGGGCAATTTATTCAACAATAACAAAAAAATTAACCAAAAATCGTTCAAGCAATGTATTAAATAAGTACATCTCATATCTTGTTTTTATTGAATTAACCATTTTCGTGTTAATTAATGGAGAACTTATAGATTTCTTTACTAATTTCTTAAACATCGCATTATTTTTATCTGCTTTATATTTAGGTTTAGGATGTTATGTCTTGGGTTATTACGTATGGCAGAACTCACAAAAAAATTTAAAATCCTCTAAAGCAGCTTCATTTTTATATATTGAACCTTTTCTTACACTGTTATTTTCGGCTTTACTTCAGAGAACTGAAACTATTGTTCTATGGAATATCATAGGCGGTGTTATTGTTTTAGTAGCAGTTCTTATCATAAATTATAAATAAAAAAAGAAAATGTTAATTATTCTAAACCAAGAATTTTTTTCATCCATTTGGGCATGATAAAACCGATATAATAGAACAAACTTGAAAGCATCATAAAGGTTCTGAAAATAACCAAAGTAACAGGATTCAATGGTAAAAATCCATCTCCTATAGCCCCAACAGCAAATAAATTAAATGACAGTATTAAAAACCTACCTTTCCATCTAATTTCCGGATTATCTTTTACTTTTAGTGAAGTAATAGAAAAATCATTGCCAGTAACTGTACTTATAATTAGTGAAAATGCAAGAAAAACCAACACAAAACCTTTATAATCAATGTCGATTGGGTTTCTTTGAATACCTATTAAATCGTATACTGGATCACCTAAGGCAAAGAGGAAAACAAATATATATATGTAAAATGCTATTGAAATAGCTATTATAAATATTGTAACAAGGTTCTTCTGTTTAGGATGCAAAGCGGGCATATAAATTTGTAACCAAGAATATAGAGCAATAGGTACACCAATAGTACCTAATAAGACATAAACAGGATATATTATTTCACGGCGAGTAAATAACCAATAAATATAACCAAAACCACTTGGATACCAAGGTGAGATAGTAAATATTACAGCAAGGAAGAAAAAATAGAGCATCTTTTCCTTAAATTTTATTGCTTTATATAGAGCAATTCCACCAAATAACCATGCTAAGCTAACTGAAACAAATCCGAAAATTCCTGATAATTGAGTTAAAAAGTCCAATTCAACCATTAACATAAA
>CAYSZJ010000033.1:0-8321 GCA_964435435.1 uncultured archaeon | reverse complement strand
ATCCGAAAATTCCTGATAATTGAGTTAAAAAGTCCAATTCAACCATTAACATAAAACTCACTGTGAGTATGTAAAAAATTATTACTTAATAATTATTTAGTATGTGAATATTTAATATTTATATGTTTTTCTATTATCAGTGTCTTCGATTATTATTAACTCTTAAATATTAGAAATTAATTCAATAAAAAAAACATATACAGAATATGTTATTCTTCAAGATGAAAAAGAAAATACAAAAGCTAAGCTACGAATTCAAGCAACAAGAACAAGATATTAAAATTTTATTATTTTTATGCTTTTTTTATTTGTTATTATAATTTAAATTTCTCATATTCAGAACTACATGGATGATTATCAGTAACCCAGAATTCCTTTTTAGTTGGGAGAATGATTATTGATCCCAACGTTCCCGCAGAGGGTCCATGAGTACAGACTGTGAAATCATCTGGGGCTCTATTATCATGATCACTCAAAATGCTATTAATTGTATCCATAGTAATTTGACCTTGGTATTTTTTTAATAACTCAATTTCTCTCTTATAACGTCTTATTGGAGATTCAATAGGACTTATATCCATGTCATCCATTTTGAATCGAACATAATCAGGTAAATTCGCATCTTTAAGCTCTTCTGTCTGGTAATGGTTAGGGTGTGCTAAAATCCCATCGACAGGGTAGCGAATTGCGTGGCGTGTGCTTGTATTTTCAACAATACATCCATCTTCAGAAATATCCATGAGTCCATAATGGCACCCATTTGAGCGCGTACTGAATTTAGTAATAAAATCAATAGCTTCTTGGGTATTCGCACATGTTTCTAAAACCTTTTGTAAAATAAAGGTACCAGGAACACCTTTTAACCTAAATTCAAGCGGCTCTTTTTTCCAAGAGCGACCATAATTATAACCAATTGCTAAACCTTTTTCATTAATTCCCATATGACAGCCTGCAAGAGGATATTGAGTGAAATTCAGATTTTTATAACCATCATCAGGTACTTCTTTGCGAACTACTTGGAATGGTTGGAGAATATTAGGAAAATCATAGTTTCGTCCAAATATCATCGTCTTATCAAAAGTAGCTTCTGGAAGGGCAAATATCATTGAACATGCTGGCACTGGAGGATTTTTATACATAGATTTTGGGTCTCCTGACATAACTTCTAAAAAATGAGCTCCATAAATTATTCGTTCTTTTATATCCGCTCCCTTACACAATGCTTTCATCCTGTTAAACTGATTAGGTAAATGCTTTTGTAAAGCCTTTTTCAAATTCCTTTTACCCATAATACCCAATCCAAGCTTAATTATGGAGAGAGGAATAAATTTAGAGGTTACTTCAGAAAACATTTTTGAGTGAAAAACAATATCAAACATGCTATGAATTTTATCTTTCAATAAATTTCCCTGTTGGAAACCTCTTTCAACAGGATTACCCTCTAGTTTAATATAATCAACCACATTTAACCAGTCTTTTTTGGTATTTAAAATTTGTATATAAAAAAAAAAATCATTCAGTTATTATAACTTCTTCTCTTGCCATCTGTACATTGCGAAAGCGAATACTACAATAGAAATTGCTACAATAATTTGTACAATACCCCAATATGTACCCCCGAATAAATCATCCAATGCTAAGGAAATCACTAATATAGCAATCTCAAACACTGCAAGATAATTAAGAATTGCTAGAAATTTATTTTCTATTGAGGCAGATTTAGTATTAAGAGTGTTCCGTTGTCTATTGAGAGTTTTTCTAATCCTTGTAATAACATCATCAGTTGCCTTTGAAAATTTAAATCCATCTAATTTATCGATTTGCTCATTAAACATGCTAGTCTTAAATGTACTAGTAAACAATAAACGAGTTATTTTTGAGATTATTACATCTTTATTTAATTCTAGTATGATTCTATTAAGCTCAGTTTCTAATTTTTCCAGCCTATCAATTTTTTCATTTAATGTTAAATTTTCTTCCATTGCTCTAGTTTCTGAGATGATTTTATCGAATTTTTCAGCAACTACAAGGATATTTTCCATATGCATTAAAATAAGAAACCTTTGTACATTTCCTACTTCGGGAGCAAAGAGGGTGTCAATAAATAAATTTTTCATAGAATCAGGATCCAATAAACCAGGACCGGGTATGACCACATTTCCAGCATGAGTTATCATTACGAATTCATCTTTATAGGGACTTAAATTTTGAAGGTTAATTTGATCCCTATACGCGACTGGGTCTAGTTCACGATATTTATCAGTTCTTAAAGTAAGCCCAATAGAATAATAAACATTTTTCCCTAGTTCATTCCCGATAAAACGATAATCTGATCGATTAAAATTTGGTTTAGCATCCCAAATTATCCACGTATGGTGCCATGGTTCCAAGACAGATTCCAATTTTGGTTTATCTGGAAAATCTCCCTTAGCAAGAAGATTGGATACATCATTTCTTATTTCAATGAATCTTTCAGTAATAGGTTTAGTAGTACTTTCAAGAATAATATTCGCTGGTTGTGAAATCTCAATAAAATCTTCAATAGTATGATAATTATCAAATATTAGTTCGCAGTGAATAACTAGCACTGATCCATAGTGAAGATGACCCTCCAATCGAATTTTCCCTGAGATATTAGGATTAAACACGCAAGAAAATCTATCTGATTGTCCTATCTTAAATGTTATAGGAGCATAATTATGTGATTGACTTGAAATCCATTTTAATGGTTGATGACAATTCTCTCCTGTAATAGGATGATTTAATTGGCAATGGTAATTTTTGTATATTTTGTATGAGCCTTCCTGATCCAAAAATTTTCTTAATTCTGGCAATTCATAATATTCTCCTATTTCATAGAATTTCCAGAATACAAGAGTTACTTTAAATCTATATTCCTCTTCTGATGTTGAATATGTCATAAATATCCCATAAAAGTTTTAACTAATCTTAATCATGTCAATAATTTAAAAATTCTGTTTTCTAAGAAAATGATAATTATTGATTAAGTCTTTTAAGAGTGTTTAGGATA
The DNA here is from genome assembly GCA_964435435.1 of uncultured archaeon. Classification (GTDB taxonomy): domain Archaea; phylum Asgardarchaeota; class Lokiarchaeia; order Sigyniarchaeales; family SOKP01; genus Loki-b32. Next base: position 5,290 of record CAYSZJ010000033.1, on the reverse strand, counting down.
AAGCAATGAAGAGTATAGGATATTCTTGTATAAGGAAGTGGATTTTAAAATAAAAGTCCAATTTTTAGTAGATGAACAGGGAAAGGTACATTTCATGTGGGAACGCAATATTTTTCATAAAATTTCATAATAAAAAATGCTTTTTATCATTGTTAAATAAATGTGTTGTGAAAAGATTTATAAGAGAGTTTGAAGGAAAAGCGTTATCATTACTGGTGAAATTTGGGGAAAAAATAATATAAAAAAAGGCTATAATTTTATTAAGATATTAAATTATTTTTTTAAGGTAATACTTTAAATGACTCAGAAATCTAAAATTATTGTTAAAACGGCTAGTATAGAAGATGCAGAAGGGATTCTTAATGCTCTTAAGCAAAATCTAATTGAAATAAGAGATGTTGATGAAATCTCACAGAAACAAAGAAAAAGATTGGAAGAAGAAGGTTTTTTACGAAAAGAAGTAGATAGAGAATATTATAAAACACTGATTGAAGATCCTGATATTGAGATTTATGTTGCAAAAAACACCGATGGAAATATTATTGGTTTTGCGAGTATTCATAGAAAAAAGTATAATATAATAAAAGTGCGAGATGTGATCGGTAAACTTTCTTTTGAAAATGAAAGAACAAAAGAATTACTCCTAAATGACAATATAGAATTTGCATATCTAGATCAGGTTAGTATAATACCAGAATATAAACGTAAAGGAGTAGGTTCTGCTATATTCAAAAAAGCTTTAACAAAATTAGATACCCCTGTAGTTGCTTTTATAGTAGAAAAACCATTATTTAATAAAGCTTCGATTTATTGGCATGAGTATAATGGATTTGAATTCTCCGCTATAAGTGGAGGGGAATACAAAGGAAAAGCTTTTAAATTCCAAGTCTTCATACATTGGAATGAAAAAAAGTAAGAATTAAAAATATTCAATATAGTTTTAGATAAAAGATGCTATAGCTTCTTTTATAAAAAATAATTTCAAATATAAAATATATTATTCGATTTCTTCGATTTCAGGTGTTTCTTTAAGGGAGTCAATAATATTTATTATATCTTCAGCCAGTTCATAGCGTTCAGCTCGATATTTCTCTCGATTCAATCGCTTTTCGACTTTTAATGGTGTACCAACCTTTACTTTAATGCCATCTCCAGTAAACATATTTAAAATCTTTGTCTTTTCAGTATAGATGGCTATTGGAATAATTGGAGCTTCTCCAACAATCGCAAATTTTATTATTGCTGCCATTGATTTCACCTGTACTTCACGATCATGGCGTGCTTCAGGAGTCATACCAACAAGATCTCCTTTCTCATTTAATATTTCAAAAATTTTATCAATAGGTTCTGTATCTTCTTTACTTTCCGTTCCACGAATCATTCCAAGCGACTTTAGAACTGGACCCGCAATTTGATGCTTCATTAATTTAGGATCTAACATAAAATGAATTTTGCGACCCGTTACTTGACTAATAATAAGCATATCACGGATAATATTTGGAGTAACTGTAGTTAAGATAGCTTTTCCTCTCAATGGGATATTTGTTTCTCCCTCGATTTTCAAACCCATGAAGGTTTTAAAAAATAACCCACTTAAGCCTTTTACTGCGGCATAAAGCATATCAAACGCAACAACCTTCATATTTACCTTATCAGAATCTTCTGAACTTTCCGGAATTGTACTTTCACTCATTTTTTTTATTACCTCTTATTATAATTTATCTATAAAATCATTAACCTCTTCCATTCTTTTTTCATAATATTCTTTTAAATCTTTTTCTGAAACAAAGGTGGGAATCACCTTTTCTGTATAAAGATCAAAAATCGTGCTTAACTTGGTTTTGTGTCTAAGGGTCTCAAGGAATTCCTCACCCAATTCTTTTAGTTGTTTTAAAAATTCTGTCATTTTCCCTAATACACCCCAGGATCATATCATTTCGGACCATTTCCCACAGCGTGATCCCCATCGTGCTATAACTTTATTTTCCTCAACCAAACGACATTCTACTATTTCGCATGTGTTCGGACACCCGTCACAGTTAAATGCTGAAGTCTTAAAATCGATCTCAGTCAACTGAAGCCCTCTGAATAGTGTTTCCGTTGGATGCTCTAGATAATAATCTCTTACTAGGATAGCCATTCCTAAGGCTCCCATAAGGACATTATATTTTGGAACAATTATTTCACATCCCAAATGTCTTTCAAAAGCTTGTATTATCCCTTTATTGTAAGATACTCCACCTTGAAAAACTATAGGTTCTGCTAATTCTTTTCCTTTTGACAAATTATTCATATAATTCCGAACTAGACTGTCACAGAGACCCGCAATTATATCTTCTTTAGAATAGCCTGCATTTTGTTTATGTATCATATCAGATTCTGCAAATACTGTACATCTCCCTGCAATACTTACTGGATTCTTCGATTTCACAGCATAATCACCAAAATCTTCAATTGGAATCCCCAACCTTGCTGCCTGATGATCAAGGAATGAACCAGTTCCTGCAGCACATACTGAATTCATTGCAAAATCTACAATAATTCCATCCCGTAGAATAATAATTTTAGAATCTTGACCTCCAATTTCTAGAATTGTTCTTACATCAGGATATAAAGATTGAGTGGCAACCGCGTGAGCAATAATCTCCGTCTTTGCAAGATCACCACCAACTATAGCTTTTGTTAAATATCTTGCTGAGCCAGTGGTTCCACAAGAACGTATAGTGTATTCCTGTAGTTCCTCGTTTTGTTCAATTTTTACTCGTAAGTCTTCCATACCTGCCTTTGCAGACTCAATAGGTGATCCTCTATTACGTAAAAATACACTAGTAAGGACATTACCGTCAATGTCCATTAAAACAAATTTACATGTAACACTTCCTATATCAATTCCAAGAAAAGCAGCCAGCTTTCCGTCTTCTTTAACGACTTTATCTTGTTCTTTAGCTTCTACCATTTATTTCACAAATATTACGTTTGAATTAATTGTACACATTCTTGAAAAAAATGTGATCCATTAGATTTATAAAAACTCTTCTTTTCTTCCTCAAATGATATTTTCTCACTACCTAATTTATGTTTACGTCTTGATTCTATTAGATCAACAAAGGCTTCTAATCTCGTCCTCATTCCCTCAGTTCCAGAGTGTTCATCAAAAGAGAAAAATATTATTGGGAGATCATAGATTTTCTTAAGTTTATTTGTTATAATTGTCCGAGCTGTCACTTCAGGCATGCAGGTGAAAGGGTAACAATGTACTGCACCACTAAAACCACTTTGAGCTCTATCAATATATTCTCCAAGTACCCATTGGCATTCTCCTCCAATATCCATGGGGACATATGGATGAGATAAATGCTCTAACCATTTTCGATGAAAATTCAGATGAAATTTATGCGAAACCCAATCCCACAAGCTTAAATTTTGATGCATTTCTACTCCCATTTCTCCTAGCTTACGTCTAATGTCTACATTAACATATGGTTCTAAACTTATATGAATTTCACCAAATAGCGCTACACGTAAAGGGGTTCGTGTTTTATCAACATCAATTTTATTAAAATCTTCTTTGATTACTTTTTTAAAATTGCGTAATTCTTTTAGGGTATTAGCTTGATCAAGTTTAATTAATATGTTATTCAATACTTTAGTGGTATCTCCCTGATTGCGTTCATAAGCGCGGAATAATCCTTCTGCAGTTTGAATGTCTTGCAATAGTTTAGCCTTTTTCAAGAAAAAAATCACTGCTTTTACAAATCGAGGATACGCAAAAAGACCGCTCATACTACTAACTTCTTGAAGGGTTTTAACCCATTTGAACTCCAGCAAATCAGCTTGATCTAAGGGAATTATTCTCACATGTTTGTATCCCATATCATGTAAAAGGCGTTCTTGAACAGCATGATAAAACCCAAATCTACAAGGTCCACAATCTATAGCCATTACTAAAGTATCGGCACCTTTTTTAATTGCATTTACAAAATCTCCTAAGGTAGCTTTAAATGGGAAACATACGAATTCAGGACTGTATTTTACACCAATTTTAATAGCTTCTCTATTAGTAGGATCTGGAAGCACTACTTGAATTGACGGATCTAAAGATTCGAACAATGTTTTGAACGCTACCCAATTAGGTCCCATGTTTGGAAAACTTAAAATCATTTTTAGTTAATTTCCTCAATAAATCTTTACCGTAATCAATTAATTTTTTCTTTATTATATTTTTAATGTACTGATTTAAACTATTAATAGACGTTGAGTTATATTATAGAATTTTACTTAAATAATTTTTTGATTAAATAACATTATCAGAAGTATTATAAATTATCAAAAAATAAAGAATTAGTCATGACCAGAAATAAAGGGAACTCCTCTTTTTAGGCCCATACGTGCATATCCATCATCTTAATTCAATTCGACTAAAATCTGATAATTTAATATATATAGATTTTTTAATTATAGAAATCTACTTCTCTTAACGAAATTTCTTAATAAAATTGCAAAAAGTGCTAAAGTTAATAATTAAGAAATAAATAAAGTATAAGTGGATAATAATGGAACTTATAGAAATAGCAAAGGATGTATATGCCTGCTTACAGGAGGATAGGGGAATTGGATGGAATAACGCAGGGTTCGTGAATCTTGGTGGAGGGTTGGCTATTGATACCTTTTACGATTTGAACCGTACAAGGCAGATGATCGAGCTCTATAAAACGGTATCACCTATTCCAGCACGACGACTCGTGAATACCCATCATAATGGCGATCATACCTGGGGTAATCAGCTTTTCCAAGGCTCTGACATTTATGCACATCGCCTCTGTGCTGAAGAAATAGAAAAAGAAAAAAAAAGTAATTTGTCTGGGTTATTCCAGAAATGGATACAAAATCCTGAGGTTTTTCCACCAGGAATGAAACAATTTGTAGTGGGATTAAGTCAGTTTGACTTTTCGGGAATTGAGCTTACGTTGCCAAATCATTTAATCGAAGAGAGGTTTGATCTTGAACTTGATGGCTACCCCTGCCAGCTTATTTATGTAGGTCCGGCACACACTTCCGGTGATCTAATCGTGTATCTCCCCGAACATAAAGTCATCTTTGCTGGCGATATTGTCTTCTGGAAATGCACACCAATCGGTTGGGAAGGCACGCATGCTAAGTGGATTGAAGCATTAGATCTTGTTTTATCGTTTGAGCCCGAGGTTGTTGTGCCAGGGCATGGTCCTCTCTGTGGTATCGATGAAGTGAAGGAGTTGCGGGCTTATTTCGAGTTTGTATATTCTGAGGCCAA
>CAYSZJ010000032.1:1976-36079 GCA_964435435.1 uncultured archaeon | reverse complement strand
TACTGTAGAAGAAATGAGAGATTTAGTCCAATTAGCAGCAGAAGGCAAAGTTAAAGCTCACATAGGTAGAGTTGCGAATCTTTCAGAATTAAATCAAGTATTTGAGGAATTGGAGCAAGGAAAAATTGTAGGAAGGGCAATTATTGATAATATCATGAAATAATAGAACTTGTTTAGTATGGTTTAAGCAGATTTATGATGCCTAAACTCAATAATTTTAATTTTTTATTATTCATCTGATTTTGTAAACATTATTTTCTTATTGGTGCTTGAAAGAATTCTTTTTCTTCTATTTCAGCCTCAAGATGAAAGAAAATCTGTATGTTCTGAAGATCTGAGGAATAAATCTATATTTTAAAATAAAAAATTAAATTCTTCTTGGGAATCAGCTCACCCTAAAACAATTTATTAACAAACTAAACAAAATAAAAAAAAATATAGAATAGTTTTAGAAATAATTATATTTTTAAAGTGCTTTTAAGGCTTTATCAAGTTGTTCAAGCTGCTCCTTTGTAAATCGCCCAGGAGACATCTGTTCAGCATACTCTTGAATTTGGCGTAAGGTAAAGCTCATAGCCATTTGGGCTTGAGGACTTTCGACGAGCTCTTTTAGATTTTCTCTGAGGTACTTTCCAGAAACCTCATCTTCTAAAAGATCACCTAGTGTCATGTCAACAGAATATTTATCTGGCATTTTTTATAAACTCCTTTTTATTTAATAATATTAAAGTAAAACTTTAATAGTTGTATTTAATTCGTTAATTGATATAAAAGTTTTTTAAAGAGAGTATCCTCTTAAAAGAATTTTGACAAAAACGAGATCTAAAAAAAATTTTATATATTTAATCCCATTTAGGGCCGCCACTCTTTTCGACTGTGTTATCATCATCTTCAGAGTGGATTCGTTTTAAGTCGATATCTTGATAACCCGGGAGAACACTAAGCATCCTTCTCATAGCAAATTCAACGTCCTTCGCGGACGCCACCCAGCGCCCTACAATTAAAATGTCTGCTCCTTGATTCAAGGCATATGCAGCAGAACTTGGCTCAATACCTCCAGCGACAGCGACTAATACTCTATCTCGCCCTGAAGCCTTCTTTTGACTTGCATATAATTCTTTAATTTTCGGTATTAGTGTCCATCTCTGCTTTTGCTGAGCGTCAGGGGATTTTTCTCCTCCTGCAGATTGCTCTACATCGATTGCTCTATGAATTATAACGACATCTGGAGTTTGCTTTAGCGAACCCAGCTTCTCTATAGGATTTTGAACTTCCATTGTATCCACGAATGCGTGAATTCCAAGTCGTTGTGCTTCTAAGATAAACTTATCAAGTGAAGCAGTAGCAGCTAATCCACTTGCTACGACAGCGTCAGCAGTTGCATCAAAGGCAAAATCAACTTCTAATTTTCCTACATCCAATGTCTTTAAATCAGCAACTATAAATTTCTCTTTGGCAACATCCCGAATTTGTTTAATCGATTCTACACCATATTTCTTAAGAAAAGGTGTTCCAACTTCTAAGATTATACGATCACTCTTTGGTAATTGCTTTACAACTTTTATTTGCTTTTCTAAGGCAGGATGATCTAATGCTACTTGAATATAAGGTGGTCTCCATAGTCTTGGGACCCTTATTCCAGCAACAGGATGTTTTGCACGATCTTTATCATAAAAGATCTTCTCAATTGGAGGATATCCTTTTAAGGCTCTTTGAATTGCCAATTTTGTAGCACCATAATTATATTGATAAATTTTGCGATAATCATCAGCTTCAGGATGTATAAATACACTTGCAATTATTACCCAATCTTCCAATTTATTCATTGGTATAATTCCTTCCTCAACAGCATCCGCAATGCCTTTTGCTACCGCTGCTTGAGCAGGTCCAAAGATTTTATTAGCATCCTTCATATCTGCCACTGTGACTTTAGGTACTATAAGACTAACTGGCTTAGACAAGAGATTAGGGCGTATAGCACCTAAAAGACCTCCATGACCTTTTGATGGAGTGCTTAACGCATTAGCAAATGATATTCCAACAGGTCCATTTTTTGAACCAACTATTAAATCTACATGAGCTAAATTTGGAGCTTCACCGATGAGTGCCTCTCCTATATAATACTCATTTTTAGCCATAAGAATTTCCTTTTATAGTTTTTTCAATTTTCTTTTTATAATTTTGTGGAGATTATTTATTTATAATAGTGTATTTCATACATAATATAAAAAAATCTCATCTACATTATTCTAGAGTTAATTCTCTATTATTAAAATTACCCTATTAAAAATAATTTGAAAATCATATTAAGATTCAGAGAAATTTTAGAAGAATGAGGAAAATCACATATTAAAACGTATTTAATTAAAAATTGAATAAGTTAATCCAATAAAAATTTCATATAAACTAAATTTTATCAATAGAATCAATTCTCCAGAGATATTTATTAAGATCGACTTTAAATTCACCGGAAAACTGAACACCTTCTTGTGATAGGAGATTTTTTTGATATTCTCGATCTTCGATAGATTTCAATGAGATACGCCCTTTTGAACTTATGACACGATGCCATGGGAGGTTATATTTTTTTGTTGAAGAGTGTAGAATCCATGAGACCTGTTTTGCGGCTTTAGGATTTCCTGCTAATTTAGCGATAAATCCATATGTTAAGACTTTTCCCTTGGGAATTTTTTTTATTATATGAATTATTTTTTGTGTAAAATCACTGAGAATAAGGATCCACCATTTCTTATACTAAATTTCGTTTAAATCAATTTAGGGATATTTACTTTCAATTTTTTTGGCAATGAAATAAAGTTGTTCTAATTTTTCTTTAATTAAATCTTTTGTCTCGAAAATGAGAGTATTACAATCGTATTTAGTAAAATTCTTTTCAAATATTTTTATTTCAAAATATTCTCTTTCATCCCATAAACGAGATCCGGGGTAAGGGGTTGCTACAAAGTAATTTATTTCATCTCCCTCATCTAATGGTAAAGAGTCTATATATTCAATTGTCTGGTAAAAACTGTTTTCTGTTTCACCAGGAAGTCCTAATACGAAATATGCTTGAATTGCGATATCGTATTTTTTTAAATTTATAATTCCTTTTTTTACTTGTTCTGGATCTTGATATTTAAAATTTTTTTTGAGAACTGTTTTATTAGCAGATTCAATCCCAGTTGCAATTAATTGACATCCTGCCTCTTTTAACAAGCGTGCGTCTTCAGAGTTTATAGTATCTACCCGGAGTTCACAACCCCAAGGTATAGTAATTTCATTTTCGACAAACATCTCACAAAAATTTCTGAAAAATTTTCTATTTATGTTGACGTTATCATAAAAATTGATATAATTATAAGTTTGTAATGAAAGAATGTCATTTATTTCTGCATATATAGATTCAATGCTTCTAATTCTTGTTTTTTTAAATAAATTTTGCCTTGAGCAGAATGAGCATTCATTGGGGCAACCTCTGTTTACAATGACACTCGCAACAGTATAAAAGTAATTCTCTTGAGATAATTTATAACGAGCAGGTAAAGGTAATGATTCTAAGTTTATAGGTTCTTCAGGGAATCCTGTAAATATAATTTTGCCTTTCGAATTTGTATAAGAAATCCCTTTAATTAAATTAATTTTTTCTTCAAATACCTCTAACTTTTTTTTTTTAGTAATGTGTTGTTGTAAAATTTTGATGAGATTTAATAAAGAATACTCTGATTCGCCAACACAAATAAAATCGATTAATCTTTCTGCTTTTGAGTCATTGTTTAAAATTTCTCTATGCAAGAAAGATACGTGGGGTCCTCCCATAATTACGTAATTATTTTGATTTTGAGATTTTATGATTCTGGCAACATCAAGCGCCATATGAAAAGTATTTGTAAGTGATGTAATCCCAAAAATATTATAACCAGTTATTTTTTCTCTTATTAGATTTTCTAATTCAGTTTTGTGTAAATCTTTAAATTGTTCAAGATCCAAAATATCAACTGGAATGTTACTTAAATCTAATATCGCTGCTAAATATAATAATCCTAAGTTAGGCTCTCTAAAAAAATCAGTTTGGGCTTCTGTAGGTTTAGAAGTTTTAGGATTGATTAGTAGAATCATCTTGAGTGCTCATTTCATTGTCTTCAAGTAATTGATTAGGAATTTGAAATGCCTTGATTAAAGCATTAAAAGAGCCGGGTTTACTAAATTTTTCTTCGTATATAACCGGGATTTGTGATTCCAATGGAGGAGATTTATCATCTTTTTGGATATATAATTCTATTCCTTGGATTTTTCGATCTTTAATAACTAATCGAGTGGAGTAATTATGATCTTTGAAAAAAGTAAAACCATTATTCAAACGTCCTAATTTTACAACATTAATCACAGTCTTTTCTTCTTTAACAAAAGATTCTGTAATTTCTTCATCAGTATATATTGTGCCCCCGATTATCATGAATCGCCTTATCAAATCATCTGGCTTGGGAAAATTATCTATGTATTCAATTGCCTTATTTGCTTTAGGGCTTTTAATCGAGACATCTTTTATATATTTATCTTGAGTAGGTTTAGAAAAATCACTTTTCTCAATGGGTTTGGCTCGACCTGCACCAAGCGGCTTTTCCAAAATTTCTTGAAATTCTTGATCATCGATAGAATACATGTTTAATGGATATACTCTATAAAATAATCTTAATTGTTGCCGAAGCATTCCAGCCAATATACCACCATATATTTGAACTTTGAAAGAGCTGTGCGAACCATTAAAAGTCCAAATTTTCTTTATATCATGATCTACCAGTAAATATACCCTCTCTTTACTGGTTTCATTTAAAATATCACTTACTGTACTCCCTTGGGGCACTTCTCTTGTTTCCATAAACGGAAATTCTATGAGTGGTATAACTTCAAATATCTGCATATATAGTTATCCATTAAATTCTTATATAATTTATAAGGTTATTATCTTTAAAATAAATTTCATAATATGCATTGATTTAGAAAATTAATCTAAACCCTAAAATTTCATAAAATTTTTATGAAAATAAACATTTATGTAGTTATTCTTGCATTTTTAAGTTCAAATATGATATATCGTGTCTTCTGAAAAAATTGTATATAAGTTAAACATCAGCGGTGGTAATGAAGGACCTGGAAAAGGATTATCCAAGCTTATTGAAATTGATGAAAAAAAATTTCGATTTGAAGGGATGAAAATCGGTGATGTTATTAAAGGTGGGCTTGTAGGATTTCCTAATTATGAATTCGTAATTACTGGGGGAAGTGACTCATCAGGATTCCCCATGAGGAAGGATGTACATGGCCCTGCTAAAAAGAAAATTCTTGTTTCTAAAAGAAGTATTGGATTTAAACCTCGAAGAAACGGAGAAAAAAAGAGAAAAACCGTGAGAGGTAATGAAGTAACAAGTGATATGACATTAATCAATCTTAAAATACAAAAATATGGAGAAGCTGAGCTTTTTAAGAAAGGAAAAGAATAAAGAAATATTTTCGATGATACATCATGGTCAAAGTTAAAAAATGTAGCTTTTGTGGGTATGACATTCCTATAGGTCGAGGGGTAATGTTTATCCAAAAGAACGGTGTAATATATAATTTTTGTACTAACAAGTGTAGAAAAGCATTGTTGGTTTATAAAAAAAAAGCAAGAAAAACCAGATGGACCGCTTACTACGGGAAAGAATGACTTTTACTTAGTCTTTCTAATATTTAAAAAAAGGTTCAATTATTGTAATCGAGGAAATTTAAGTAATTCATCGATCAAGTCAACATGCGAAACTATCATTCTTTTGCAGCAGAAGCGTTCAATACCAAGCTCTTTAAATGCTTTTTCTGAGCTCTCTCCTTTTTCTAAATACTCTAAGTATGGTTCATAAACATGTGCTATTAATTTACCGCAACTAAAGCAGCGGATTGGTAAAATGAAGGTAAATCACCTCTTTATATCCAAATTTGGTAATTCTAACTAATGTTTAAGATAAAATAACAATTATAGTTTGAAAAATGAACAATATAAAAAAAATCTTTCTATTTATAAATTTAAACATAAAGAATAGTTACAATAGAACTTTTTAGGATGTAGTCTGGAATTTTAGAAATAAAATTATTTCTTAAATATAATGGCTTTAATCGCTTTAAACTTGTAATAAAGGAAGGTATATCAGAAAATTGATTTCCTTCAATTGCCTTATTATTACATTAGTTTTTCTAGGTAATCATGTTTTTGTATTTTTCAAGGTCTAAATGATGTAATAAAGGTTTAAGATGGTTATCTATTAAATCTCTCCGAATAGATTCGAGTTCAGGATTTATAACAACGTTTTTTAATTCATTCGGGTCATTTTTAAGGTCAAATAGTTCGACAGGTTTTTGATTATCGCTCTTAACTGTTAATTTATAACGTTCATTTCGAACCATTGAATATCCATACACTTCGCTAAAAATAACCTCCTTAATCTTTTGAGCATTAGGATCATTAGATCCATTTTTAATTATTGGTAAAATTGAAACACCGTTATTTTTCGTCAAAAGTTTTGCATCAGCAATATCAATCAGTGATGCTGCTATATCAAGATGATCTGTTAATCCTTGGCATTCCCCGCCTTTAATACCTCCAGGAGGCTTGATTATTAAGGGGATTCGTAAAGCTCCTTCATAAAACACTATTTTATGACTCATCATATGGTCTCCAAGCATCTCACCATGATCAGAATTATAAATTATCCAAGTATTGTGTGATAAACCTTTTTCTTCAACAGCTTTAAGAATTTTTCCTATATATTCGTCGATAAGGCTAATTTTTCCATAATAATATGTTCTTAAGAGCTGACATTGTTCTTGTGTCATATCATGCAATCCACTCCAAGCTAATACCATTTTTACATAAGAGGGTAAGGGCTTCTGAGGCCTTTCCAATATTCCTAATGTCATTTCCTCCGGTTTATACATATCCCTATATTTTTGGGGTGAGTCAAATGGATCATGGGGTCCTGGAAAAAGAATTTGAAGGTAAAAGGGTTTATTTTTGTTGTAGTTCCTTATCCATTCTACTGCGGTACGACCTGTATAACTATCTAGATGATCTTCATTAGGAAGTGGGCATGGTGGTAATTCCCAGGGTTTAGCAGTTCCTCTCGCCCATCCTTTCCAATAATCTACCATATACCTTCTATGAATTCTTAATAATCCTTTTTTTTCAAGATGATCTGTATATGGTGAATTATGTCTAATTGTCGCAAGAGGTCCAGTAAGTTCATGGATATCTAAAAAACCCCAATTCTTTAAATCATCCTTTCTTTCATTTGTATGCTTCCAATTCTGTCCTTTCGCACCATGAACATAAAGATGGGTTTTACCAATTACAGCAGTATGATATCCTGCATCCCGAATATTACGAACATGACTTGAACTTAAAGGAGAAGCTTCATTGTTATTAGTCCAAATACCATGTTCACACACATATTGACCAGTCATCATCGAAGCTCTTGCTGGCATACAAAGTGGTGAGTTTGTACAACAATTAGTAAAGTTAACACCTTCAGAAGCTAATTTATCTAAATTAGGTGTAAATACAGATGGATGTCCAACGCATCTAAGCGTGTCACCGCGGTGTTGGTCTGAAAAAATATATATTATATTTGGTTTTTCTGCCATATATTAAAACTCTATATAAACTATTTTATAATGATTATAATTAATCTATTTAAATACTTAAATCCAATAAAAGAAATTATTTAAATGAAAAATTTTATTTTGAACCTAAAATTATCTAATATATCATATATCGATGATTTATGAAAATATATATTAGAATAAATATATTTGAAGGAGATGATTTAAAATTTCATATATTAAAATTCAAGTTCCTGATAAATTAAAGAATCAAATAAAGAAAGCTTTAAACACTATAGCAGAAACTAGAGATTCTAAGATTAGAAAAGGAATGAATGAAGTGACAAAAGCTATTGAACGAGTCCAAGCAAAATTTGTTGTGATGGCAGAAGATGTCAGTCCTCCAGAGATTCTCTTCCATATTCCCCTCTTATGTGATGAGAAGGGGATTCCATACGGTTATGTCTCAGGCAAAAAGGAATTAGGAAATTCTGTAAGAATAAACGTTTCAGCGAGTGCTATCGCAATAGAACACGTAGGAACAGGGAATGAAGGAGTCTTAGATGATGTAATTAAAAAGTTAAAAGAAATAAAATAACATGGTGAAGTTATATGGTTAAACTCGATAAGTCGAAAGGAGTTACTGTTCGAGATCTATCAATCCCTGCCCAAGTAATTCAAATTATTGGCCGAACTGGTCTTACAGGTGAAATTACGCAAATTAAAGTTCGAATTTTAGAAGGACCAGATAAGAATCGAATCTTAACAAGGAACGTAAAAGGACCTATTAGATTAAATGATATTGTAATTTTAAGGGAAGTTGAAAGAGAGGCTCGAAAGATTCGAAAGCGTCGATGAGATTAAAGGTATCTGCAATTTTATAGACGTTAATAATATCATTTCTTATTTTTTATTAAACTAATTAACAATTCCTAATTTTTTGACTAATTTTTCTAAGATTTTTTTAGATTTTTCTTTCCCAAGTTTCAAAGTGTGTGAAAACATTTAAATAGTATGTTTTTTATATATTAACTAGAGTTCATAAAGTTTGAAACTTAAGAAAGGTTTGGTGAAAAAAAATTTTCTCAAAAAATCAAACAACTGTCTTGGAAGAAAGAGAAGAATTCATCATAATTGATAAGATGACTCGTAAAGAGCACCGTCACCTTAGAAAATTATTAATTTTTATTATAATACTTATAATTTCTCTGACTTGCTTACAATTTAATAAAGCTCAAAGTTACAGTAATTATGAAAGAGTTCAATTTAAATCCGCTGGAGCTACTCTTTATGCTAATTTATATTATCCTTCTAAAACTTTAGCATTTCAAGAAAAACACCCGTTAATTATTTATTGTCATGGAATTGGGAGTAAGAGAGATTTTGATCTTAGAATCCCAATAGAATTTTCAAAAAGGGGTTTTTATGTAGCGGCGCTTGATTATCAAGGTCATGGTGAAAGTGGAGGAAATATTAATAATATTGACCCTATTACAGGTATTCCCGCTTTAGCTCAAGATTGTTCAAAATTATTAGATAAATTAGAGACAATGCCACTTTATTCAGAAATAGAAAAAAACCAAATTGGTTTAATTGGACATTCGTTAGGTGGAATGGTCGTTCTTATGAATCAAGCTTTAGATTTCCGCTTTAATGTTACAATAGGATTAGCTCCTTTAGTAAAGCTTGAACCACCTAGATTTGGATTTATTTATAATGAAAATTTCTTGAATTATATTCCTGCTAACTTGTTAAGTCAAGAAAACTCTCATAATTTACTAATAATTCATCATGAAAATGATGAGATCTTAGATTTTACTGAAAATGCCCTAAAAGCACAAGAATTAACAAATTGTACTCTAATTCCAATTAAAGGATTTTTGATTGGTGGGGCACACCAATTATATTCTGATAAAGTGCTTATTAAATCTATTAATTGGTTTGAATATCATTTTTTTAACTCCAAAATTTTAAACGGTCCAATATACATTACATTCTACTGGAATTATTTTTTAATTATTTTTAATATTGCTTTATTGCTTATAACCGTTATATCTCTTACATCTGTATCAAGCAGTATTTTTTTTAAAAAAGAACGTGAATTTGAAGAGTCAGAATTTAGCGATTATCGTATAGAAACAACCCGTTTTGATAAAAAGAGACAAATGTTTAAAGTATCTCTCTCTATCGGTGCATTTCTTCTTAATTGGGTAATATTTGAAAGAATCTTTGGATTGGTTGGGGTTATTTTTGCTTCATTAAATATGATATTTATTTATACACTTATTAAACTAATAATATATATTAAAAAACATAAGTCTACAAGGATAAAAAATAGTTTAATCAAAATTGTAAAATCACAGCTAAAACTGAAATATATAATCTTTACTAGCATAAGTTCCGCATATTTCATAGCTATTTATATGATCTTTTCATTCTATTATCCATTTAGTTTTATTTGGCCTTCTAATTTCGTTGTTCATTTTGCTTTAGGATACTTAGTTTTCCCTGTATTTTTATCAATAGAAATTTTCTTTAGAAAAATCTTATATCGACAATTAAGTTTCTTAAAATCGAAAGATTCAAAAAAAAAAGTAATTATTACCACAATGATTTTAGTTCTAATAAGTTTAATGTTTTTAACTAAACGGTTGTCATATTTTCCTTCATTATTGTTCACATATCTGATATTTGCAATGGTTATAATTCAAAATGAAAAATTATTTGAAAATATGAAAAATTTTTATCCTGTTGTAATAATCTCATTTAGTATCGTTCAAATCTTCTTTGCGGCAGTGATTTCCAATGCAATTGGCATTAGTTTAAGTCTAAACTAATATTTTAGTTTTAAAATAAATATAACTTTAAAAATCTTTTATAATCATGAAATCTATTAAAATTTAAAGCTTATTTTTTCTTTTCTAATAATTTACTTAATTCTGCTATTAACCAACAAAGTTCATCATAGGTAGAAGAGGATTTGTAAATTTCTTGAGTTTTTTTCTTAATTTCGTTTTCTAAAACTTTTTTTTTTCCTTTTAGAAAATCTAATTGTAATTCTGCTAGCTTCCGACATAAATCTTCATAAGTGTTTTTTTGTTGAGCCAAATTATGCGCACTTATAGTTATTTCAGCTTCAAAATCAGGATCTATTCCAGCATCGATAAGTTCCATTGTATCTTCAATATCTATTTCTAATTCTGGTCTCTTATCAACAGAAGCATTTTGTTTAAAACCTTTCTTCAATATATCCATAATTGCTAAGAATGAGCCATATTCTTGATTCTGATCCATAATCTGAATTTCAACATTTTTTTCTCGCTCATTCTTTAACTTTTCTGCCCTTTTTACACTTAAATCTTTCTTTTTTTTAGAAGCTTTTACACCAAACCATAAATATAGATTTCTGAAATCATCAATTAAATAAACTTTATTTTCGTTGAAATCAATTTTAGCAACTCTTCTCAAAGACCCGTTCTCAGTTACATTAAACAATAGCATAATTTTTCTTTATTTAATCCTTAATCCAATATAGTAAAACTAAGTAAATTAATATTTTAAATTTTAACTAAGAACTAAATTTGAATTATAGTGATATTATTTTAGTATAATAAAAAGAAATCTAAATTAGTTAAGGAGTTATTTATTAAATAGCCTCCTCAAAATAACCTAATAACTTCAAATTTTCATATTCGTTATGTAAAAAATCTCTAACAGCATTTCTTATCGCTTCAGATCTACTTGGAACAATATGCATTTTTATTAATTTTTGAATATTTTTGTCATATATTTCTGGGATATTAATAGTAATATTAACCATCTTGTTTCTTTTTTTTTCTAGTTTATTCTCTGCCATTTAACTAGCTCCAAGTGATTTGAATTTTTGTTATTTTATATTTGGAGACAGAAAAGTGAAAAATTATCGCAGATATATTCTTTTCCCTTAATCTATTCACTCTTTTCTAACATTATACTATAAGAATTATAATTATAAATATATATCTGTTAATGGAAATAATTTTGATTGTTTAATTATTTAGATGAACATTTTGCATTAGTAATTAATAGGATGATTGAAAATATTTTATTGCACGTATAGAAATTCGTTTAGATAGATAGATTCTTTATAATTATAATAACTATAATCTATCTTCTGAACTCACATACCTACCACGAGACTCAATAACATCAATATTTTTAATAATCTCATTACATTCATTTGGATTATATTGTTGATACTCTGACCTATATCCTTCGAGGAAAGCTTTAAAACAAATCTCATAATCGCTACCGTGGGAAGAAACTAAAACTCTTTTCAAGAGATGCAGATCGACACTTTTGTCTTCAATCATATCAGAATACTCATGCAACCCAAAATCTATTAAAAAAATATTTTCACTCTCAGTAATTATAATATTACTTGTAGTTATATCACCATGAATATGGCCATTTTTATGTAATAGAGCAATTATGTGTCCTATTTTTTTAAAATAGTGTCTTTTTTTAAAATCATCCAATCTAGTTAAAATATCTTTTAATTTATTACCTTGAATATATTTCATAACAATTGTGGAATTATTTGGGTCAATTTCAAATACTTGCGGGGCGTTTATTCCGTAATTTTTAACTTTTATTAACGCTCGAGCTTCATTTAAAGTTCTTGTAGTTCTAATTATCTTATCAAGTTCTTCAATCCGATATTTTTTAGGGATTCTATATTTAAAAATCACTTCTTTTTCAAACCAATACCCATAATAAAGATTTGCCTCAGCGCCTTTTCTTATGATTTTTTCCATAATCACATCAGAACTCAAATTAATTTAAAACCTCCACGGGATTGATATCTGATCCATTCTTTTCTTGGGTTTAATAATTGTGTCAGAAATATTATGCCCGCCCTCAGCTTGATATCTTAGAACACCTGTCCATGCGATCATTGCGCCATTATCACCTGCATATCTCAATGGTACGACTTCAAACCTTGCATCATGCTCCTTACTGATATATTCTATCATTGATTGTAATCTTTTATTTGCAGCAACACCGCCTGTTAAAAGAACTTCTTTTTTTTCAGTATGTGCTAAAGCTCTTTCGGTAACTTCAGTTAACATTGCAAAAGCCGTCTCCTGTAAAGAATAAGCTACATCATTTAAATTGTATTTTTTATCATAGTCATCAGATTGTAGCAGATATTTTGCTGCAGTGTACAGTCCAGAAAAAGATAAATCCATACCTTTTACAACATAGGGTAATTGGATATAATTCTTAGATTCTAACGCTAATTTTTCTATTTTTGGACCACCAGGATGTCGCAATCCAGCATCTCTGGCAAAAGAGTCAATCATATTACCCACTGCTAAATCAAGTGTTTCTCCAAAAATTTGATATCGACTAGATTCATACGCACTTATAATAGTATTACCCCCTGAAACATATAATGTTAGCGGATCTTTAATTTTACACATTAATCTACCTATTTCTATATGTGCGATACAGTGATTAACTCCAACAATCGGGATATTTAAGAGTTGGCTTAGCATCCGAGCTATTAATGCGCCTATTTTTAAAATGGGTCCCAAACCAGGACTTTGACTAAAAGCTATTAAATTAATATCTTTTATTGAGATATTTGCTTCTAATAGAGCTTTATTTATAATTTCCCTAAAATTAGTCAAGTGTTGTTCTCTTACTAAAGCAGGATGTAAACCCCCCTTTTCAGGAATAAAAGTATCGTTTATGAGACTATATACATTTCCTTCAAAATCAATTATTCCTACTCCCCATGTATGAGCTGTACTCTCTATACCCAAACACAATTCTTTCATTTAATTTGCCATAAAATTATTTTATTGACTTAATGTCTTTTAATAAGAAAAAATTATGTAGAGAAAGAATAGTAGTAGCTATCGAATTTGCCTTTCTTTATCGAATAAGATTTTTTTTTAGGTTTCCCTTGATTTTGTGCGCTTTCGAGGGGTCCTTCTAGCTGGTTTTCTTTTTGCAGTTCCCTTTCGTTTAAACACAGTATAGCCACATTTTCCACAACTCCACCGATCATAATGATTTGCAAGGAAAAAACTTGGCCCACACTTAGGGCAAGATCGATGAGTCCTTACTAATTTATCTCCTTCCAATTTATAATAATCTGATGCTCCCATGTTTACATTTACTATATTTAATTTTAATATTCAAAAAGATGTTTATAAGGTTCTTTTCTCTTTTTTAATTGATATATTTCAGTTCTCTTATCCTTCTCAAGATTACGTACTTGAATATGAAATGGTTCAAAATATTGTAAATCTTTTGAGTTTTCATATATACAGGCTTTTCCAGCAGTAGATAATGCACCAAAATGAGTATCAAGTTTTCTTATTATAGTTAATTTTTCATCCACACCCTGCATTGCCGCAATCTTTTTTTTAACTTCTAATCTATTTGGAGTGCTTTCTCCAAAATGATCGATTCTAAATTTTAATTCTACTCTATCTATTAAGGGATTTTTCTTTTCCTCAATAACTTCAATATTAAATGACATTTTGAACCATTTAATTTTTATTAACTTGATAATTTGAGCTATTCTGTAGATATTTTCTGAACTATATTTTTCAAAAGAATAGATAAAAAATAAAATTTTGCTTTTTATTGAAGATAAGAATTAGATCATTGAGAATAGAATAATCAACATTTTTCCATTATATCAATAACTTTAGCAACTTTTTGTTTAATTTTTTCATCAATATTTACAATAACAATTCCCTCAGGAATCATGAACTGTGAGTCTGTGATTGGTGGTTGACCATAAAAAACGAAATGTTTGGTTTGTTCTTCCATAGGTATTTCTAATGCAAGAGGGAGGACTAATAAATCTTCTTCTCCTTCAGTTATTTTAATTAAAGTTTTCTTTCCTGATTTAATAACATCTCTGAATAACTCCCAACAATCTTTATTGATAGTACCTTCAGGATTTTTAAATTCAATCACTTTTTCAAAAAATTCCTCAAAAGTAATTTTAATTTGATTTCTTTGGGTTTTCTCATCAACAATACATATCTTTACATATTTCTTTAAAAATTGATTGGAGAAGAAATCTTTAGCAACAATATCCCCAACAATATAAAATTCTATTTTTGTCCCAGATTTAAGATAATCTCTAAACATATTTTCTACTTGGGCTATTGTTTCTTCTCGATTTCCAGCGATTAGTATATCTAAAGGATCTGTAAAATAATGTCTTTGCTTATGGGGAATCCGTAAATTATACTCCATGTAATTCAAAGTATTAAAGCAAACAAAACTTAAAAATAATTACCTATAACTTGATTAATTTGAAGAATTATAGCGAAATGGAGAAAGAAATTAAAATAAAATATCTTTTCTTTATCTATTTAGAATTAGACAAAATATTAAATTTATTATAGATTAATTTGCGCTCTCTTCTTACATCACGCAAATGATCCTTGCAATAATTATTTAAGATATTAAATAAATCCTCTTCTAATAAATCTAGTCTTTCATAGTTTTGAAACTTTCGTCTTCTATTATCTCTACCGTCTACAGATTTCTCCAGATCAGATAAAACTTCATATAGATCATTAATTTCCTTAATTAAATTTAAAACGTATTGATTAGTCTTCTTATCTAACATTTTAATAATTTGTCTATCTTCTTTATTTAACGTCATATCTAAAAAATAAAAAATAATATGATTATATAAAGTATTATAGGATTTTTTCTTCTCATTTGCAAAGGGAAGGAAGGAAACGCGAAGCAATGCAAGGAGATTCACGAAAAATATGTAAAGCATCAAGGAGATTAGCGAACTCTTAGAGCGTATTTACCTGGGAAATGAATCTTTAGATATTGAGCAAACAATGACTGCTCTGGATTTATAATTATAACAGCACCTGTGAATTCCTCACTAAGAGTGTGAGTTTTACATTTAGGGCAGATTGTTTCATTTTTAGTTATTAGATGACAATTTTTGCAGGCTTTTTCCTTCATAGTAATTTCTCTACTCTAATTTATTATCTTACTATTCTTTTTCTTCACTTATTTTTGATTTTTGTGCTTCTTTTTCTTCAATTAATTGTTCTATATCACTTTCTATCCAATCTTCCTTCCCTAGATATTTCTGTCGCATTGTTAAACCGAGTTTACCACTCCTTCCGGTCCCTAAAGAAACAGCAATTATTTTTGCCCGTACTTGATCGTTAACTTCAAGAATTCTTCCAGTCTCTTTACCAATAAATCTACTGCCTACTTGCTCATAAGAAATATAATCATCACAAATTTGTGATACATGAACTAAACCGTCTAGTGGACCTAAACGAATAAAACTTCCAAAATCAACAACCTCTACAACAGTTCCTTCCACCACTTCGGATATTGTCGGTTTAAAGGTAAGAATTGTAAACTCTACCTCGTGAAATGTATTTGCATTACCCGGAATGATTGTGCCTTGTCCAACATTAAGTACATCAACAACAGCAATTATAAATCCAAAGTCTCTTGTAATTATTCCTTCATAATCCTCTGAAAGTATAATTCGCGCACTTACTTCTTTCTCTTGGTCGAATAAGAATGGTGGGATCTCGATCTTTCCTTCAATTGTAAAAAGTTTAAAGATATTGAACACCCGCTAAAAAAATCAATTATTCTTAGTGATATCGTTAGTTAAGTAAAACTGTTTAATTACTCCACTAATTAAACCAATTTTAATGTTTTTTTAAATGAATTACAAAATTAATAGTTTGTGGTTTTATTTAAAATTCTCTGAACTAAAAGACAATAGTAAATATAAGGAAAATTCTCTTTATCTATTATAGACAACATCCATATTTTTCCAATATTAGTAAGAAATTTTTGTATGAAATATACATAAGAGGGAGTAATTTGTCAAAAATAGGATTAAGTATAAGTATGAGTGGTGGTATTCTTTTCTTCATTTTAACTTATTTTTTTTTCAGAAATTATTATTATCTGTGGAAATTGGATGTAGAATCTGTTCTATTCTTTTCTTTTTTTCTACTCGCTAATGGAGGTGCAATAGTTGGAGCATTTTTAGGATTTATAGATAAAAGTTGGCAAATAGATAAAAATTGGCAAATAGAGTCGGTAAAAGTTGGGCGTATTTTATGTTTTTTAGCAGGAATCAGTTATCCTCTATTTTTATTAATTTTTTATTTAGGGGTTCAATCTCTTACTTTTGCAGAGTTTTTTGAAGATTTTATTGATTTATTTTTCATCAGCATCCCAGAGCTGATATTATTTATTGGTGGTATTAGCGGTGTGATAGAATGGAGATTGGAACTAAGAAAAAATAATTTTGCACAATAATAGGAACTTTAAGAAAATCATAAAGAAAAAGTAAGACAATACCTTCCACTTCTTTCTTATTGCATAAAAGTATTAATGAAAAGAAAGAATTTAATATTCCCGATTTAATTTCATTTAATAACAAATTGGTATTATAAAGTAGTAAGTTCAATTATTTATATTTTGAAATGAGGAATTAATAATGAGTAGTGATGAATTGCCTAAGGAATTGAGTTCCGAAGAATTAATTAGATTTTATAAAAAAATGTTGTTGATTCGTGAATTTGAACTAAGAATTACAAAAGATACTGGCAAAATCAAATCGCCTTTAGTGCACCCTTATACAGGGGAAGAAGCTGTAGCTGTTGGAGCTTGTGCAGCGATTAATGAGGATGATTATATTACATCTACACACAGAGGTCATGGTCATTTTATTGCCAAAGGAGGTGATATTAATTCACTAATGGCAGAAATTTATGGAAAAGAAGGGGGAATATGTAAAGGTCGTGGTGGGTCGATGCATGTTGCTGACTTTTCTAAAAATATGCTTGGTGCAAATGGAATTGTAGGAGCAGGACCTCCTTTAGCCCTTGGAGTTGCCTTAGCTTCAAAGATGAGAGATGAAGGTAAGGTAGTTCTTACTTTTTTTGGTGATGGTGCAGCAAACCAAGGAATGTTGCATGAATCAATGAATCTTGCTGCTATATGGAAACTTCCTATAATTTTTGTTTTAGAGAATAACATGTATGGATGGAGCACTTCTGTCCATTATGCTACTGCCATTAAAGATCTTTCACTTCGTGCTCAAGGGTATGGAATGAAAGGCTTTACTATTAATGGAAATGATGTAATAGAGGTATATAGGACCATTAAAGAAGCAGCTGATCTTGCAAGAAAGGGAGGTGGTCCCACATTAATTGAATGCAAAACTTATAGATGGCAAGGTCAAACTACTATGGATGCTGATAAATACCGCTCAACTGAAGAAAAGGAAGAATGGAAAAAAAAATGCCCCATTGAAGCCTATAAAATAAAACTTATCAAGAGTGAAGTTATTGATCGAGCTATAATTCAAAGAATTGAGGAAGATACTTTAGCACAAGTAGAACTAAGCGTTAAATTAGCTAAAAAAAGTCCAAAACCAGATACTACTACAGTTTTAGATGATATATATAAAAATCCAATAAATTTAGGAGGAAATTAAAATGGTTGAAGAAACTAAAACTATGAGAGGTTTAGATGCTATACGATTAGCTATTGAGGAAGAAATGGAACGTGATGAATCTGTATTCTTAATAGGAGAAGATATTGGGAAGTTTGGAGGTTGTTTTTTTGTAACAGAAGGTTTATTAGAAAAATTTGGTCCTGAGAGAATTCGTGATACACCAATTAGTGAAAATGCGATTTTAGGTTGTGCTGTTGGAGCCGCTATGGTTGGTATGCGCCCTATAGCAGAAATTATGTTTGCAGACTTCTTGACTGTGTGTATGGAGATGATTGTAAATCAAGCTGCCAAAGCAAGATATATGTACGGAGGTCAAATTTCTGTTCCTGTCACGATTAGAGTTCCATTTGGAACTGGCATAATGGGGGCGGCACAACACTCCCAATCTTTTGAATCATGGTTTATGCATGTACCAGGTTTGAAAGTTGTCTTACCATCGGATGCACGTGATTTTAAAGGATTAATGAAGAGCGCTATACGAGATAATGATCCAGTCATTTTTTTTGAAAATAAGAGGGCATATTACCTCACTGGTGAAGTTCCGCTAGATAAAGAATTCACAATACCATTTGGGCAAGCAAGGATATTCACTGAAGGGGATGATGTTACTATAGTTGCTACAGGAGCTATGGTCTCAGAAAGTATTAGAGCTGCTACAAAATTGGAAGCAGAAAATATTCATTGTGAAATAATTGATCCAAGGACTTTAGTTCCATTGGATAAATCAACTATCCTAAATTCTGTTGAAAAAACAGGAAGATTACTTATCGTGGATGAAGGCTGTAAAACTTGTTCTGTGAGTGCTGAAATTGCCGCATTTGTCGCAGAAGAGGGTTTTCAATATTTAAAGAAAAATATAATAAGACTTAATACTCCAGACGTTCCAATTCCTTTTGCAGATAAATTAGAAAAAACTATTATTCCGAATGCGAAATCTGTTCAAGAAAATGTTAAAAAATTACTTTAAACAAATAAAATTAAACTAATTTTTTTATTATATTACAAATTTTTTAGGGCTATATATATTAATATATATTGAACTAATCAAGATGAAATAATTATACAAAAAGAAGGGCTTTAAAACGTATAATCGAAACCTTTATATATATACTTTTATATATTCTTATGAGGATAAGAATTTATTTAATTAAGGAGTGAAAATACCGAAAAATGACTGTGAAAGAGGTATATGAAATTTTTATAGCTATTATAGGACTTTCAAGCTTAGTAGCCCTTGGAGTTGTTATATTGCTACTTACCGGTCTATTCGCTTAGTTTTATTCTTTAACTTCTTTAAAAAATCTTTTCTTAATGGAAAAAAGATATCGAGCATTATAAATGGTTCATTTCCAATACATGTACCACTATGAGGAGTATTAGCAGGAATACAATAAATATCTCCTTTTTTAACAATCCGCTCCTCCTCTCCAATTCGTAATTTTGCTTGAGACGTTGAAGCTAACAACAAACAAATTTTATTAAAGTTTTTTAATATCAATTTCAGATTTTTAAATATATTCTAACAGAAGATAAAGACTTTGTGAGGATATATTTTAAAAGATAGAGTTATTAAAACTATCAGCATTTTTTTTGTATAATCATTTTAAATTGAATGATTTTTAAAAATATATTAAAATATGAGGAAATTTTAAAATTGTCTGGATATATTGGGAAGAAAATTAGATTGGAAAGAATAATTAATAGAGAGACAAAAAGGACAATTATAGTTCCAATGGATCATGGATTAACTGTGGGGCCTATTAAAGGAATCGAAAAAAAAATAGGAGAAATGGTAAATAAGATAGCTCTAGGTGGTGCTAACGCTGTTTTAGGGCATGTTGGAATCCCTTTATATGCTCATAGAGGATATGGCCCCGATATAGGATTAATTTTACATTTATCAGGATCAACTTCATTAAGTCCTGATTCAAATTATAAAGTATTAGTTAATACAGTTTTAGAAGCTGTAAAATTCGGGGCAGATGGGGTATCAATTCATATTAATATTGGTACAAAATCAGATCCAGAAATGTTAGAAACTTTAGGAAGAGTTTCAAGAGAGTGTCGAGATCTTGGAATGCCACTTCTCGCTATGATGTATCCAAGGGGAGAAAATATAGATGATGAATATGACGTCGAAGTGGTTAAGATAGCTGCTCGGGTTGCTGCTGAATTAGGAGCTGATATTGTCAAGACAAATTGGACAGGAGATCCTGATTCTTTTAAAGAAGTTGTCGACGGTTGTATGGCTCCAATATTAATTGCAGGAGGGGAAAAGGCAGGATTAAGAGACATTTTAGAAATAACTAAACAATCAATTGATGTAGGAGGCGCAGGTGTAGCTTACGGAAGAAATGTTTTCCAAGCTGATGATCCCACTAAATTTATAAAAGCACTATATCTGATTGTTCATAAAAATTACGATGTCTATGAAGCAATAAAAGAATTAAGTCTATAATTATATGAATGTCGAATTTTAGAATGAAAAGTGAGAAAATTAGAGGATATAATATATTTCTAGTTTTACGATTTTTAATCAAAAAAATGCTAATACAGTCTAAGTTTTATTAACTAGATTAATTTCGCGATTTTTTCGCAAGTTCGCTTACAATCTAAAAATATTAAGCCCAGTCTCACATCTTACATTATTCAATTAAATTTACATTCAAGCTAATTTAAAATGATCTAATATATTAACTCTATATGTCAAATATAATTCTCTTTAAAATGTATAAGGTATAAATAAAATTGTTTAATATAATTATTGATTGTTAATGAGTATTCCAAATTCATATAATATCATCAGTGTAATAGAACAAGAACTGGATATAAGTAATGAATTACTTAATAATGAGAATTTTAATGAATTGAACATTATGGGAAATAGAATAATGGAAAATTGCCTATTTTCCAATGATTACAGATTATTTCTATATGGTTTTTTTATAAAAGAATTAGCATTAACATATCAAAAAGTATTTAGTTCTACTGAACCAAAAGCATTTCAGAGCTCAAAAGTATTTGGTGTTGATCTGATTGATTCTTTAAAGAAAAATTTAACAAATGAAATTAATGAAGAATTTTTGTGGGAAAAATTCCATCTTTTTAATGTTAAGATGAGAGAATACCTGAGAGAAGATTTTGAAAAGAAGTTTTATAAAGAAAATATTGAGTATTCGAAATTTGTTGTAAATTCTCTTATGAATTTTCTATTTGAAAATGAAGATGTAGTATATATGAAATTTAATCAATTATTTAGCGGAATAATTAATATTTTGGATAGAATATTTCGAGCCCATTCAGGTTATTTAGAATTTACACTGATTAATTCATATTTAAAGATGTTAGATAGGTATTATGATTATTTGTTAGTTAGATATTATGATGGGGAAAAAATAGATAAAGAAAATCTCAAGAAAGAAATTAGTAAATATATCAAATTCATTTGTCAAGAAGGAAAAAAAGATAATATCGATATTACAGAATATGATAAAAATCTGTGGGAGATTATAAAAAATTGGAGAGTTTATTATATACATTATCACCAACCAGTGACACCTGTAAGCGGCAGACCTGGACTTCAAAAACGTATAGAGCTACCAGAAGAAACTAAAAAGGTAATTGAGGAAAGTCTTAAAGAAGCAATTGAAAAAAAATTATAGAAGCAAAATTATGATAAAAATTTCAAATTTAGATTTGAATTCAGAAAATGTTGAATCGTTTCTAGATGAATTTATAACTAATTTTATTAGTAAATTAGAAATCGAAATAATACCTAATATCTTTGAACAAATTAGCTTACCTTCCTTACCTACTAGAGCAGAAATTAAAAAATATGATCTAAAAAGATCAAGAATTCCAAAAGTAGGAAGAGAAATCTATGAAGAAAAACATCCCTATAAAAAAGCCTTATTCATTAGAGAGATTGCTAATTTGAAAAAGCAATTCAATGGACATAAAATTAATAAATCTTCAATATTAGAAGGGACACCCTATTTAGATTATAATGCAGAATCTTTTGATATCATAAGTTCAAGAAGAATGGTACCAAGTGATTTGAAAGAGCTATTTTTTCAACAAATTGACTTTACAAAACTTCTTCATAAAGAAACAGAATCTCGAAGTTTTATTGAAAAAATAAAAGAAAAATCTCTGATTAAAAGAGGAAAAATTATTGATAGAGTATTAATCGAATTTGACGATGGAATAGAAAGGAGAATTAAATCAGATGAAATTTTTATGAAGTTCATCAATCAACTTGAAATTTCTTTAAATCGTTATATAAATTTATCTAACATATATATGGATGGTTATCTTTTCTTTGAGAAGGATTTTGAAATTCCGGATTTAGATAAAGTGATCTTATCATTAAATCTTGATAAATTATCCAGTCAAGAAAAATTAGATATTTGGGATCAGATCGATAATTTCTTAAGAAGTGAAATAGAAAAATTAGCTGAAATTTTAACTGATAATGAAAAAGATAAAATTTTTAAATTTAATCAAGCTTTCTTTACAGAAATAAAACTTAATTAAAAATATGTCTTCTAGAATAGGTTTTGATCCTGAGATTTTTTTAGAAATAGCAAAAGAATTAAGAGATATTAGAAATCTGGATCTTGAAGGTAGATTGAGAACTGCTATAGGGAGATCCTACTATGCAGCATTATTAAAATCCTTTATTAAACTACAAAGTTTAGGGGATTCTTTTCCAGATGATCATCGAATACACGCAGAAGTTAGAAAAAAATTAAATGAAAGAAAGAAATCAAATATCGCAAGTAAGTTAGAATCACTATTCAAGAATCGTATTAAAGCTGATTATAAACCACATGCTCTTATTGATAATAGCCTTTTTCAGAGTAGTATTGCATTATCCGAAAATATATTGAATTTAATAGATATGATATAAATTAATTCTCAACAATAGAGATCGTAAAATCTATAGATCTTTATGAGACAGTAGTAAAGCTTATTTTAAAAATGAAAGGTGGGTTGTAAAACCATTTTGATGTTCTATTAATGATAGAGTCAATAAAATTAAACTATGTATATTTACAGTGAAGTTCAATCAAAATAAAGAGAATTTAAATTAACTTAGCAATCTTCTCACAAGTGCGTTTACAATCCAAAAATATTAATCCCAATCTTACATCTTTCGTTGTAGAAACAGTTAATACGGCATTAGGGCCTGCTTGCATAACTAATAGATATCCTTGATTCCCTTTTATATATAATTGATCAAATTCACCCTTTTCCATTTCAATCACTGCCCTTTCGGCAAGGGAGAGAAGCGCAGCAGTCATGGCAGCAATCCTTGTTTCATCGACACCCTGGGGAAGCGCAGAAGCAATTGGTAAGCCCTCAGCGGAAACGATAGCAGCAGATTTTACCTCTGGAATAGCTGCCAACAATTTTTTTAAAATGTCATCTAATGAGTCAGTTGTGGGCTCCATGGAAGTCATTTCTTTTTGTTATTTTAAATTAGGATATATTTTTTTGGGATAGAGTATAACAATAACAAATATACTAATATAAATATTATTAACTTATTTTAATTTTATTTAATTTTTTTTATTACTTATTATCTAATAAATTATATTATTACTGCTTTATTAATTTAGTTTTGAAATTTTACTAATTTAATGATAGAGAGATCGTGAGAGTTCTAAAAATTTGAATTTTTAGTTTTTAGAGATAATTCATATTTATATTTCTTTGTAGTTTCTATCATATTTATTTTAGAAATTTTTTTATCGAAATTTCATTATTATATTGTAGCTATTTATTTTCTTCTTTCATTATATAACGAAAATTACAACGCTTTTTCCCAGTTAACTGACGAGGTTCTAGTAGTAGTTTTATATCCGAATTGTATCCTTCAAGAATTTTATAATCTACAGATTTACAATATATTTTTGCGAATTCGCCTAAATTCCACTCCTCAGCAGCATTATAAAATGTACAGTGTTTAACCTTGACTAAAAAATCCCCATTAGGAGTACTTGTAATTGGTCGAAAGTTTTTTAAAGAATCTATATCAATATAGATGAGCCAATTTTTAAATGTTAAAGGTTTATTGTCAGCTTTCACTTTTTCTGCTATTCTTTTTCCTCTCTCAAGACCAAATTCTTCAACTGCTTGTTTAAGAAGGTCTTCTCCTTCTTCTGGGCCTAATTTATTTATAACATGCTTAGCAACAGTTGAGAATAATTGAGCTGCTAAACCAAATCCGGGAGTTTGATATCTTTCACCAACAGCAATCTTTTCATCTAGCACATCATTAAGATATTCAGGATCTAATCCTCTTTCTTTTTCTCTAGGCAAATCATCCATTTTTTATCAATATATTGTGTTAAGTTTGTTTTCGATTTTATTATAAAATAAATAAAAGAATTTTAATTGATTATTAATTATTAAATTAATTAATATAATTCTTTAGCTGAGAAGAAATGGATTACTGGACTGCTATTAATCAAATCTATAATTTAACTTTGTCACTCTCATTTTTTCTCTTAATGGTTTTAATGTTTTATGTTGGAAGAAAAGGATATAAAATGGGAAATAGGTATGGTGGAATATCAACTAGAATTTGTGGTATTTGTTTTTTAATTTTTGGGTACTATAATTCTATTGTAAGATTTTTTCCTTATCCATATAATGGGTTTATGGTGTGGTGGATTGGTATTAATTTGCTTATTAATTTGGTTTTTTTTTCCCTCATTAAAAAAGTCGTAAAAAAAATGAGAATTGAAAATGAGGAACACAGTTTTAAGGGGGATAAAAAGTCAGTATTGAGAAGATATGTAGAAAGAATGACTAAAGAAAACCCATACAGAGAAGATATATCATTTAGTATGGAGTTGATAAGAAAAAGTTTTCATTTAACGGGATTTTTGCTTTTAATAGCATATTTTGGATTCTTTATACTATTCCCTGTGACTCTGATAATAAGTGATAGTGTTATAGTGTTAATAAATGATATAAAACCAGCATACGAATTTTTATGGGGTGATATCGCTTTATTTCCATACAGTCCAGGGGAAGATCAAGCAATAATTGACTTAACTATGATGGCATTAATAGGTGCCTTAATGTTCGCAATAATATCTGATTTAATAAGGGTTATTTGGGGGGCAGAATATTCAGTTTTTAATTTTTTAACAAAATCAATGTTAAGAAATAAGGAAAAAAACGCAATGGGGCCTCAAATTTACATAATCACAGGATTTGTTTTTTCCTATATGCTGTATATGGCAGGATTAATCGACATTTTAGTATTTTTTTCAGGAGTATTAATTGCATGTCTTTCAGATGCTGCTGCTGCTTTAATTGGGAAAAAATATGGGAAGCATAAAGTAACAGTAATGAGTAAAGAAACTAAATCTATTGAAGGTTTTCTTGCGGGAGTAATAGTAGCTTATTTGATAGGTTTGTTTCTCGTGGGCCCAATCTATGCAATAATTGGAGCAGTTATATTCTTTATAACAGATTATTTCCCAACGGTTATAGCTGATAATATTTTAAATCCCATCTTTATACCTATAGCCATACAGCTGTTTATTTTATTATTAGGTTTGCCCGTTGGTTGGTTTTAATAATTCATTACAAAATATTTATTATATATAGAAATAATCATGCCTAAACTAATCGAAGATTTAAAACATATCAAACTAGCAATTTTTGACTTAGATGGTGTTGTTTACCGTGGTCAAACATTAATTCCAAATGTGGACAAGATCATACAAGAGTTAAAAGATCTATCAATTCGAATAATCTATAATTCTAATAATTCTACAGCAACCAGGCAGATGTATGTTGAGAGGTTAAGGAATTTTGGTATACAAAGTGAAATCAATGATTTCTATACAAGTGCTTCTATAACTGCGACAGAAATAACTAATACAAAGAAAAATTCAAATATTTTTGTTATTGGAGAAAAGGGACTTAGAGAGGAATTAAAAGTAATGGGTCATAAAATTATCATCAATCCAAAGAATTTTAGTGATATTGACTTTGTTATCGTAGGATTAGACAGAGAATTTTCATATCAAAAACTAGCAATTGCTCAAAAATCTATCTTAGAAGGACAGGCACAATTTTATGCAACAAATACAGATTCTACATTACCAGCTGCTAGTGGTTTGTTACCGGGAGCAGGAGTAATGGTAAATGCATTAAAAACGTGTACAGGTAAGCAACCAATCAAAATTTTTGGAAAACCTGAACCATTTGGTATTAATTTGATTTTAAAAGATACTAATATTCCAGCAAAAAATGCATGTATTTTTGGAGATCGTTTGAATACTGATATAGTTGCTGGTAATCGAGCAGGAATTATAACTATTGCTGTTTTAACGGGTGTTACCTCAGAAAATATGATTACTGATTTAAAACATAAATTAAAAGAATCAGATTTAATCGATAAAAATTTAGAGCCAGATTTAGTAATACAATCTTTAAGTGAGATTTTTAGTAATTTACTTTAGGTTAAAGTATTTTTTTTGAAAATAAGTTGAACTTATAACAATCCTGCTTTTTTTAACATCAATCGGCCAATTTCAGAAAAAACATCTTCTACATTTTGACCATTTTTAGCAGAACATTCTATATATCCATAAAGATTATTTTTTCTGGCTATTTCATATGCCTCATTTCTAGAGACTGCTCTTTTATATTCTAGATCAATTTTACTCCCTACCATTAATACAGGGATTTGGTTGTTGGTGCCAGAATAACCTCTTTTAAAAATTTCAATCCAATCATTAAAGTTTTTAAGTGATGAGTATCGTGTGATGTCAAACATAAAGATTCCTCCTGAAGCTCCGATAACATAACTAGGCATGAGGAATCTAAATCTTTCCTCACCAGCAAAATCCCAGATTTGTAAACCAACTCGTTTTCCATCAATTTTAAGTTTTTTTACGTGAAAATCAACCCCTATTGTGATCTCATGATGACCCTTAAAAACACCCGTGAGGTAGCGATTTATCAAGGTAGTCTTTCCAACTCCTCCATCTCCAAAAAAAACCACTTTAAATAAAGCATCACTTAATGTAATACTCCTTCTCACCATACTGGTTGATTTCAATCTTTTTATAAGCTATTATTGTCCTTTCTATGCTTATATTTTAATTCTAATTGATCTATATGTTTTATTTTTTTTTATAATTATAATATATTTAATTTTTAAAAATAATTGTTTTTAGTTAACGAAACCTTAAATTACAATTATTTTTAATTTAAAAAGTTATAGGGATATATTTTAATTCTTTACTGAATTTCCAAATTTGAAAAAAAGATGTTAACCAAAGTAGGTATTGTAAATGTAAAGGATTATGAAAATATTCCAGATGCTGTTGTTGCTGGAATTAAATTAATTGAAAACAATTTAACATTTGATTTTCTAGAAGCAAAAGATATCTTATTAAAACCAAATTTGCTCTCTGCTAATAAAAAGGCATGTACTCAACCTAGTTTTATTGAAGGTGTTATTTCTTATCTTAAACAATTAGGGGTATCAATGGATAAGGTAAAAATTGGAGATTCTCCAGGACAAAACAAAACAAACGCATCTCAAGTTGCAAAAGAAATTGGGCTTCTTGAGATTTGCGAAAAAGAAGGTGTAAAAATCGTTAATTTTGAAGATGGAACTCCTATAAGCGGTCAAATTAAAGGTGCAATAAGAATGAATGAATTCTATGTAGCAAAAGCTGTGTATGATTGTGATATTCTCATTAATTTGCCAAAGTTAAAAACCCATGCAGAAGCAACCATTACAGGAGCAATAAAAAATTATTGGGGTATAATACCTGGGGGTCAGAAAGCTAAATTACATCTTTTGGGAAAAACTGCTCAAAAATTTGGTGAAGTTCTAGCTGATAATTTCTCTTGGATTGTAAATAATAAGCCTAATAGATTAATTATTTATGATCTTCAAAAAATAATGCAAGGACCAAAAGGTCCTGGTGCAGGAAAGATGGTGGAATGGAACCTAATTTTAGTGGGAACCGACGAGCTTGCCTTGGATATTATAGCTTTAGAGATAGGAAAATATAATACAAAATACGTTCCTCATTTGAAAAATGCGAAAGATAGGGAGTTAGGTGTTGGGGATTTAGAAGATATTGAGATTGTAGGAATGGCTGTAGAAGATGCAAAAAAACAAGTGCCTAAATTTAAAATTCCCAGTAAATTTATCACTCGAATAGATAGCTACTTTTCAGGAAGAACCTATTATAAGGTAGCAAAAAAAATTCCTAAATTAAATGAAAAGGAATGTGAAAAATGTGGGCAATGCTCTGAAATATGTCCTGCAGATGCTATTTATTTTGAAGCTAAGCATTATCCTAGATTTATCAGAAAAAAATGCATAGCTTGTTTATGTTGTATGGAAATGTGCCCTCAGCACGCAATTGATGTAAAACGAAGAGGAATTGGAGGATTTATTCATTCTTATTAAATCTATTTTTATTATTTCTTCAAATGCAGGTCAGAATACATCTTCAAGAAATAACTAAATCCTAGTCTTGTATTTAGGATTGAATCTACTTGTATGAATTCATTAGGAGAATGCGCAAACCCACCTATACCTAACCCACCAGTTATGAAATTTAAACCAAGTTCTTTTTGTATTTTACTTAAAGGAGCAGCAGCAGCACTTATTGGCCATATTTCAGTAGGGATTTCTAACATTTTGGCACTTTTTATGAGACTTTTAACTAAAATAGAGTCTTTTTCAACTCTAGAACCTTCATAACCAATGTTGTTTATTAGCTCAAAATGGGATGTTGAGTTTTTTGTATAGCTATCTATTTTTGCTTTAATCTCTTTGAAGATGTCATCAATTGAACAATTATGGGCAAATCTAATATCAATATTGCAAATAGCTTCATTTGCAACCATGTTCTTTATACCTTCATCTAAGAATCCTGATTTTAAAGTTGAAATATTAAATGTGGGATTAAATAAATAGCTAATAAAAGTTTTTCTAGGATCTTCTTCCTTAGTTTCGATAATTCCCGCTTTTCTCTTAATTTTTTCAATATCAATTCTTTCTAGCAAACCATCTATTAAAGAACTCTCTTCTTCTGTAAGAGTATATGTAGTTTTCAAACTATCTATTTGAAATTGGTTATTAGAATATATTGTGTTTAGAAGTGATACTAAGTCTGTTGCGGGGTTAGGTATCATACCGCTAAACCCAGAATGAGGTTCTTTATTCTTTGAATAAACTTTAATTGTTAATGATAGAATACCTTTATAACCTAATTTCAACACAGTAGTTCCATCAAGATCTTGCTTAGTTGCGGGATAATAGGCATCAATGCAATTTTTAAAAGTCTCTTTCTTATTTTCCAAAAATTTTAACAAAGTAGGTGAGCCCATTTCTTCCTCTCCATCAAATAACAAGAGCAATGAGATTGGTAATTCATCGATTTCTTTTAATTTTTTAACTATATTTAAAAAACATATTAATGGCGTTTTTGAGTTATAAGCACCTCGTGCTATAATACATTCACCTAATTCCTTTAAAGGTGTAGGTAACACTCTTTTTTCTGCTCCAAATGGAGCACTTATCCATTCTTTTTCTTTATTTATAGGCTGAGTATCATACATCATATAAATTAAAATAGATTCTTTTATCCTGCCTTTAACTCTAGCTAAGATTAAAGGATTAATAATCCCTTCACTTACATCAATTTTTTCGCTAAATTTTGAAATATAGGAAGTTAAGAAACTTTTGGCTTTTAGGATGCCTTTTTTATTAAGAGTATTGCTTGGAATTCTTAAAAAGGGTTCTAACTCTTTTTCTATAAAATCTTTATTACTTTCTCGTATTAAAGATTCCTTTTTATCTAATGATTTCATATATATTCAATAGTTAAATTAAGTAATTAATTAATTTAATTATCAATAATTAAGTGGATTGTTTATATTGAATAGTAATACTCTTGAAAATAAGCCTAATAATGTAGGCTTAAGACAGATTTTTGATGAACTTAAAGAAAAAGGCAAATTCCTGGGAGTTTTATGTGCTTATCGAAATGGGGAACTTATTTTTCAAAATATCGGTGATAATTTTGATAGTAAAAAATTTGCATCGATGTGTGCTTCGGTATTAGAGGGAGCAACAGAGCTAGGTCAAACGATTGGGAATAGAAAAATTAATAAAATTATTGCTGAACTAGAAGAAAAAACGATAATAATTGTTGAATGTGATGAAAAATCCTTTTTCATATTAATTATAAACAAAGAATCTCAAGTAGATATAATATTAAACCAGTTGAACGAATATATCCAGCTAATTAACGATCTATAATAAATTCACTCTTTCTTATAAATCAGAATCATTTTTTTATAAGTATTTCATCCATTTCGGGTCAATTCGATTTAAAGCAATTTCAATTTCTTTTCTAACATCCCAATTATCATCTCCTAAAGCTTCAATGAGAGATTTAATTGCCTCCTTGTTACAAATTTCACCTAAGGCTCTGGCAGCAGATATACGAATTTTATCACCACTATCTTTTAAAAAAAGAATAATAGGTTCAATTGAATCAATTTCTTTAAGTTTTCCTAGAGCCATCGCTGCCCAACTCTTAATATAAACATCTTCATCATTTAAACATGATATAAGAGTATTAATAGATTCATTACTGCCTGTTCTTATTAATAATCTAACTATAGTTCTTCTAGTCTTCCAGTTTGAAGTTATTAATGCATCCTTTGCTAAATTAACTACTTTATCATTGTTAAAACTAATTAAAGCATCAATAGCTGTGTTTCTTACATTTCCATTCTCATCACTTATTAGATTGAAAACATTATTTATGGTACTGGAATCACCAATTTCTCTTAATATCTTGGCACAATACATTCTAACTTGGGAAGATTTATCATTTAGAGCATTTATAATCAAATCATCAATTTTATTATCTAAAATTTTTAAAAGTGCTTTATAAACTGATCTTCTTATACTAGCAACTTTACTCTCAAAGGTTTTTATCAATAAATCAATAGCATTTGTATCTTTCAGCATACCTAATAACTTTATTGCTTCTTTCCTAGCATTGAGATTTCTTTCTTTCGCAACGTCATATAATATTTCATGTGATTTTGTTTTAAGGAAAATTTTATAAAGTGAATTTTTAGCAAGATTTCTAAGTTTAACATCCTTTTCTTTCAGGATCTCTAACAATGGTTTAATAGCTCTTTTACTTTTTATATTCCCTAATACTCGAATTGCTTCTTTTCTAACTTGTATATGTTGATCATTAAGAGTTTCTAAAAGGTATTTAACATTTCTTAATTCTATTATTCTTTCTAAAGCTTTTATTGCATTTTTCCTTATTAAAGGATTGTTATCTTTTAGGAAATTTATCAAAATTTGTTCGCTTTCTTTTTTTCCTATTTTCCCCAGAATTACGGGTATTTCTTTTTTAATATTTGGATCTTCTGTATTAATATATTCATTAATTATCTGTAAATTTCCTTTTTTGCCAATTTTTACAATTGAATCAATTAAATCATTATATATTTCTTTATTTCTAAAGTGCAACAACTCAATTAGAGGTTTTAAAGCTTCCTCCTGACCTGCTTTTCCTAAAAAGGAAATTGCTGACTTTTTAACTTCAAAATTAAGATCATTTAATGTCTCGATTAAGAAAGGAATTGATCCATTTAAATCATCTTTTCCAACCGTTTCAATAAGACTTTTTCTAACAGAACCATCATTGCAGTTCTTGTATTGTTCTTTTAAGAACGAGACACCTTGATTACTATAACATGTAGCTAATAAGTCTATTAATTTCAATCTTAGTTGTGGATGCATATCACTCATAAAGACGTTTTTTACATCTTGAAAACGTGAATTTTCGTCATCGTTAAATCGAATCAAATAAGCTGTTGCTTTTATTTTATTTTCCAACGTTTTAGATTCTTTTAAAATCGAAAGAAGTGATTCTGTAGCCTCAGCTTCACTCATTGAATTAATTCTTTCAAATATTAATTTATTACTCTCACTCAACCTAAAAACCTTAAAAAATTCAAATTAGTTTAAAACTAAAGAAAATACAAAAATCTTTGAATTGTTACAAAAAAATAGAATTATTTATTTTTATTGATTTAAAAAAAGCTGAGCGATATCACTCAAGATTTATTTTGAGTTTTTGAATATTTATATTGAAAAACCATTTGCTTTGATCACATCTCGATACCATAAAGCACTTTTTTTCCATATTCTTTCTTGAGAGTTATAATTGACACGAATCAAACCAAATCGTTTCGAATAACCAGAAGTCCATTCGAAATTGTCAATTAATGACCATACAAAATACCCTTTCAAATTTACACCATCTTTAATAGCTCGATGAGCTGCTTCAAGATAAAGTTTTAAATAGTTTATTCTATCGTCATCTTGCACTATTCCATCCTTAAATCGATCATCTTTACAAGCCATCCCATTTTCAGTTATATAGATAAGTGGATGACCATAATCTTTATCAACTCTTACCAAGAGATCATGAAATCCTTCAGGATAAACTTCCCACCCCATTTCAGAATATTGTCTTCCCTCAACTTTTCCCCTCATAATAACTTTTAGTGAAGACGTCGTATCCTCTTGTTTTTTTGCCCTAACCCGAGTACAAGAATAATTGTTTATACCCAAAAAATCTATAGGATTATCCTGTAACAAAATTAAATCTTCTTTTGGTATTAGAGGAATATCATATCTCTCTTTTAGAATTTCAAGGATATCACTTGGATAAGAAGCCTTAACAACGGGATCTAAAAACCATCTATTATTTCTTCCATCCACATATTTAGCAGCTTTAGCATCCAACTCAGAATTACTTTCTGGATATACATGTGATAAATTAAGTGTAATCCCTATCTGTCCATCTGAATTCCTAGATTGTCTATATGCAGCAATTGCTTTGGCATGAGCAGCATTAACATTTATCGACGCAATTATACCTCCTCTTGTATTTTGTTTACCGTCATAAAGCCCTAATGAATGAAACCATAATGTAAAGACTAAAGGTTCATTGAAAGTAATCCATTTCTTCACACGATCGCCATAATGGTCAAACATAAATGTAGCATATTCCTCATATGCATCAACAACGTCTCGACTTTCCCAACCTCCGATCGCTTGTAAAGATAAAGGTAGATCCCAATGATAAAGAGTAATCATAGGTTCAATTCCATTTTGGAGCAATTCATTAATCAGGTTATCATAAAATTCAACACCTTTAGGGTTGATTTTACCCTTTCTTGAAGGAAAAATACGAGCCCAAGATACTGAAAAGCGATAGGCATTAAGCCCTATCTCTTTCATTATCTGAACATCTTCCTTATAACGATGATAATGATCACATGCAATATCGCCGGTGTCCCTATTTTGAACAAATTTTGTATTATGAGAAATATTATCCCAAACATTCTCACCTTTACCGTCTTCATTCCAAGCCCCCTCAATTTGATAACTAGCTGTTGCAGTCCCCCATAAAAATCCATCTGGAAATGAAATTTCTTTCACTTAATAAACTCGTTTTTAATTTACAATTTAATTGATATTACTTATTAAAAATATAAAATAAAGTTAATCTAATTTCCATAAATCGAAATAGGATTTAACTATTTTTGTACTCAATATGAGATGATTTTAATACTATAAATTTGGGCACTAAGAATAAGTAAAAGTTAAATATACATTCCCTCTGGAGGAGGTCTATAATATATATTTCTTTGATTTCCTCCAAAAATTTCTCTAAATATCTCCCTTATATGAATATAATCATATCTTCTAAAAATTTCACTGAAATCAACCTTTCTGGGGTCGTATCCCGTTTCATCATAAATTCTACGTTCAGTAGGATCAATTAATGTATCGTAAGCTTCCTTTAATTCTATGAATTTATCTTTAGCC
>CAYSZJ010000032.1:0-1876 GCA_964435435.1 uncultured archaeon | reverse complement strand
AGGATCAATTAATGTATCGTAAGCTTCCTTTAATTCTATGAATTTATCTTTAGCCTTTGGATCTTTCCTATTAAGATCTGGATGATATTTTTTTGCTAATTTCCGATATGCTAATTTGATTTCTTCTTCAGACGCATCCTTGTTAATTCCAAGTATTTCATAATAATCACGGATTTCTTTCATTTTATCCTTATTATTCGCTTTCTTTTGAAATTAAAAGAAAACATTTGAATAAAAAGTTATACCTTAAATATAATAAAAACTTGACTTCAGTATTTTTATAAGATAAGAATATATCGAGTAAAGCTTATAATAAGAAAATTTCTATTTGTTTAGAAAATAATTTTCCTGATGTTTACAATCATGAAGATCGTTTTTCTAAGGGATGGAATAAAGGTTTGGGAGATAGAAAAGCTTTAAATGGAATAATTTTAAAAGAATCTAAAATTAGAAATTGTGTTTGCAATTATTTATTCTCCAAATTAAGTAAAAATTGGAATCAAGAAATTACATTAGAGGATATTAAAATCGATATTAATTTTGATCCATATTTAGCACCACTTTTAGGACTAAGTATTTCAAATTATCTTGAAAAACAATTTAATAAATATATAATTGCAGTTCCCTTAATGATTGGACCTTATTTTTCTAATAATTTTAATTTAGACAACATTACCATAGAAGGGATTCACGAAAAATCTGGATTAGATCATAAGCAAATTCGTCAAATTTCAAAAAATTTTGAAAAAGAATTTGGAGAGAATGTTTACAATGATGAGGAACGATTTCCAATCCCTCAATATCAAACTGTTGATGAAATAAAAGGGTATCCAAAAGAGTTTTATGATCCAAAATAAATAAGAATTATTAGACTTTCTCAAACTGTTTCAATTTTTAAAAACGGTTTAGTACAAGATAATGATGTAATATTTAGGGATCTATTAACTAAAGAATCTATTAAGAAAAATGAGAAAAAACATTTACATCATATAAATTATGATAAGAAAGAAATAGAATAGAAAATTTATGTTTTTTGAAAGAATTTACTCATAATAAAATCTCAACCAATCAATTTAATGAAATATTTGCTAGATTTTATAGAACAATTTTGGAAAGAAACAAAATTTTATTAACCCAAGGAATTATTCCAAAAACTTGGTTGGATAAGGATAAGAGTATCTTACATTACATTGATGAAAATCAATTAAATCTAAATAGATGGATTTAAAAAAAAATAATGGTTAAAGATTATAATTTACGCTTTACATAGACTATAAGACCCAATGTACCAATAATCATGAAGATTAGATAGAAATTCCCGAAAGGGATACCTTTTGATGACGTTGTAGTTGGAACTTCTGGTGGTGCTGGAATTTCGACTTCAACCATGATACAATTAGATAATGTAGAACCATGCTCATTAATCGCTTCTATAATAAAATAATAGATTCCATTCGTGTATCCATTCAGACTTAGTGAATTATCAGTCAGCCCTGCTTCTAAAAGTGTTATACTTCCATTAATCACCGATATATAGCTAGAATATCGATACACAGAATAATTAACTGCATAATCAGAGACTATCCAGTTAAGAGTGAAAACACCATCATCATCAGGAGAATCTGCTGTTGAGGAAAGTGTGAAAGATCCGGGTGGTGCTGGAATTTCGACTTCAACCATGATACAATTAGATAATGTAGAACCATGCTCATTAATCGCTTCTATAATAAAATAATAGATTCCATTCGTGTATCCACTTAGACTTAGTGAATTATCAGTCAGCCCATCCTGTAAAAGCGTTACACTTCCATTAATCACCG
The DNA here is from genome assembly GCA_964435435.1 of uncultured archaeon. Lineage (GTDB taxonomy): Archaea > Asgardarchaeota > Lokiarchaeia > Sigyniarchaeales > SOKP01 > Loki-b32. The sequence continues at coordinate 56 of CAYSZJ010000032.1, read as the reverse complement.
ATATATAGCTAGAATATCGATACACAGAATAATTAAGGGCATAATCAGAGACGGTC
>CAYSZJ010000031.1:0-37113 GCA_964435435.1 uncultured archaeon | reverse complement strand
TCTATAATGAAGCAAAATGGCAAATTTTTTCTAATGGAATAGTTTTAGGTTATCTGATTTTTGATTGCGAATCTGGAAGATCTTTTACAAAGAACAGACATTATTTTTATGCTCAAGAAAATAAAGAAAACATTTTTAATGCTTCATACATTTACTACGGCTTAATTCCATATCTTTATATGATGTATATTAAACTTGCAAGAGAATTATACCAAAATCGTTTCGATGGTGTGTTCAAGATATCAAATAAAATCGTATCACCTTTCAATTATCTTGCAGTATTTAATCATTGGATTGATGTAAGCCATACCAATGATATATTGATTGAAAGAGATATTGAAGTTAATGACTTGCAAGATAAAGGAAAAATTTATGAAATCTTAAAATCAATGATTACAGAATACTTGAGATATTTTAATTTTAATCTCAAAAATGTAGAAAAAGTATTTCCTGAATTTCAAAAGATTTTAGACGATTATTTGGAACCAGTCTTTAAATTTGATTCAGAATAATTGAGTTTATTTAAATTGTTACATTCTCAAATCTAAAGAAGATCAATATTATCATAGTTTAATCTTATACTGACCCTTAGTTTTCCTAACCATTTATTAAATTTTTTTACTACACCTTGTTCATTAAAACCTTTTTCTCCGTAGCGAAATACTAAATCTTCAAAAGTACTTATATAGGCAATTGTCATAAATGCACTTCTCAGATAATCTTTAATAGCAGTAACTAAATTTACAATAACATTCTCACATAAAAAAGAAAATTTTATTGAACTATTCTCTGCATTTTGTATAATATCTGTATAGATTGACAATGCTCTATTAAAATTTAAGATAAAATTAGGAAAAGGTAAAGTATATCTATCTTCAATTTTCTCGTGAGCATAGAATAATGATCCTTCTCCGTGTCTCAATTCTGTTATATTTACTATATTAAAACCTTTTAGTATTTCTCGCAGTCTATTCTCATCTTTAATCATTAAAAATCACTCTCTTTAACAACGATCTTTATTAAATTTCTTTAGTTGATTTGTTATTTTTAAATTTTATAATTATTTTTGTCTTACCCTATAATACACATCACAGAAATATATCTTTTTCTTGCCCCTTTTTATAGATCTCCATACCATACTTGAATGATATCACTACGAATTTCTTCGTGGTATTCTTTAATCTGCGTAATATATAAATAAAGTATTTTACTTTGGTTAATTTTATGATATTTCATAGGGAATATTATCTCTGAAGGCTTTTTATTATGGGCGTCATAAAAATTTATGCTAATTTCTCCCCTTTTTGGTCTTGTATTGTTAAGTTTCTCAAAAATCCAAGCTTTTATTTTTTCAATTCTATCCAACTTATCTTTAAATTGATCATTATATCGTCTATTTTTTCTCATCATAAAAAATGGCGATGGGTGGAAACTCTTGCATTCAATTATGAAGATATTTTCATTAAAATATCCGATTAGATCGATTTCAAAACCACTTTTCTTCTTTGGTTTTATTTCTTTACCAATGATTCTAACATTGTGTTTTTTCAAACGCTTTTCAATTTCCAGCATTGATTCTTTTTCATATTTCTTAGCCAAATCATCGTTAATCCTATCTTTATGGAGAGCATAATGTAATAATCTATAGCCCATCCACAATCTACTCGGAGATATTATGAAATTGCCGTTATATTTGATAATAAACGGATAATGGTGATTGTTCTGTGGTGAAGATATGATATATTCTTGAAAAGGAGGTATCAGAAGTTTTCCCTGAAAAATGTCTTCAGTAAGGTTATTGAAATCCTGAACAACAACAAAACCATCTTTTGATATATTATTTATGGTTTTAGATCTCTTATTTTCGTAATATGAATATAAATTTTCCAATAATGCAAGAATAATTTCAGTGAAACTAGTCTTTTTAGTTGTTATAAAATCGATAAGTTCATCATCGCATAGTGAAAGAAATTTTTTAATTTTTTTGTTATCCTTATCCATTAATTCATCAAATGAAAATGGTCTGAGTACCTCGTCTGTATAATATGAGTTTAATACAGTTGATATTAGAACTGGATATTCATCCATTACATATTTTTTGAGTTTATCTGGATTCTGAAATAAATCTCGATGAATTTTTAGTACATTCTCAACTATTTCATCGCTAATCTCCTCAGAAGGATCAGTGATATTGAATTTTTCTAGTGATTCTAAATAGAAGTCATATTGTTGTGTAAAGTAGAAAGATGTTTTCTCATCTTTAGTTACAAAAAAGCCTAGATTATATCTTATATCTGACAATTTTTCTTTTCTATTCCAATCTAACCAAGTTCTTACTAAAGTCATCATATTTGTGCAATATGCTTTATTCCAGGATATAGTTTCCTGTAAATGTACCAGAGAATCCTCTAACAACCATTTTACACCCACATTGGCAATGGCAATCCTTCTTGGATCTATTACTAAGATGCTTTCTTTTTTATTTATATCAGGGTTAATCGAAATCTCATTATCATCATTGATAAAATATGTTTCTCCGATTGATAAAAATACTTTTAGACAATAAAAAATATCTGATTTAACAGCTATCTTCTTGAACTCTTCTCTTAGCCTTCTCTTGTTCCGTTGGATTAAATGTTTTGCTTCTTCAAGATTTAGTATTTCATAACCATTACATTTATGACAAATACATTTATTATCAATCCCAAAATGCCCTTTTGGACTTGCACATACTTCACAAATTCCCTTGTCAATACTTCTCAGATAATAAATTAGATTATTAGCTTTCAACTTCGTTTTCTATTTCATAATGTCAGCTAGTGTTTTATGACGCCTATTTTCATCCTCTTCACTCTCTTATTAAATATTAAGAGTGTAATGAAAAATAGAATTTTTAACAGTCACTTTTTTTACATATCGTTGATAATTGGTGCCCATGTGGTGCCTCCTCCTAAAAAAGTAGAAGTATAACGATCTGAAATGAGAAAATTATTAAGAATAAATTAATCCATTAATAAAAAAAAATTAATTTACACAATGATATATATTTTCAGAAAATTAGAAATGAAAGAAGATATTTTATGTCCATTAATTTACAAAAATCTTATAAAGAAATATTTGAAACCTACTTAAATTTTAGTCAGCATTATCGAAGAAATTTAATTGATTTAAGTGAAATGTATAAATGGTTAGATGATATTGATTTAAGAAGAAGATTCTTTTTTGATAAATATGATTTTTTTATCTTGATGGAGTGGTTTAATGCAATTGGTTTGATCAAGCCTTTAGCAATATTATCCTATTCTCCAGAAAGATTTAAAGATGCTCTTTTTAAAGTTAAAACTAATTCCTCTGAATTAAAAAAATTATATGAAGAAGGTTTGATATCATTTCCTAAAGATATTTATGAGACCAATAATAAATCCCCAAATGATGTAAGACAATGGGAAAAAGCAGATAAAAGGAAAAATTAAAAATAAAAATCTATTGTTATAATTAAAATAATTGAAAAATAGAATGTAAAAATGAAAAAAAAAAAAATAGTTTTTTTTTCAATCTTAGGAATATTAATTCCTGGGAATATCGTCGCAATTTCATATTTTATAATAATAAATAGTACTGAAATTAGTTCATGGAGTCTTACTCTAAAAGATAATGAAGGAGATGTTATACTACCACGAGCTATATCAGATAATGGAGATTATATTGTAGCTGGGAGTGGGAATACTAAACTATACTTATTTAATAAATTAGAATCTGAACCGTCATGGATATTTACGGCAAATGAAGATATTACATCAGTAGATATAACTCCTGATGGTGATTATATCGTAGCTGGAGGTGCTGTTAATGATCTATATCTTCTTAATAGATCAAGCCCTATTCCAATATGGACTCATGAATTAGATCGTAGCGTAAGTCTTGTGCAAATTTCTTCAGACGGAAAAATTATAGCTGCTAGTACATTTAGTCGAGTTTATCTTTTCAAATCTGAGGAGATTAATCCATTAATAAATTATAGGATGATGGGATGCGATTCTATTGATTTATCATCAGATGGTAAATTCCTTATAGCTAGTGAACTTAGAGATGATGATGGAGTAATTCAATTTTTTAATTCATCCTTTTCTCTTCCAGTGTGGAATTTTACAATTCAACCGAGTGGATTTTCAACCCCGGCTTGGATATGTTCATTAACTATTTCATCAAAGGGTAATTATATTGCTGCAGGAACTCAACATGATGATTTTTATTTACTTAATAAATCGACCAGTGTAAATAAAACACCAATTTGGAGTTTCCACCACCCACATAGACAAGCACAATCCATGTCTTTTTCAGAGGATGAGACTCTCATGGTTGTAGGATTTCATGATGGAGTGTATCTTTTTAATCCTACAGACTCAATACCACTTTGGAATTCTTCAATAGAAGATGGAATCAGTTCTGTATTTATATCAGAAAATGGGAAATATATTATTGCTGGTAGTAGCATTTATTCAGATGAGGGATTTATTTATTTATTTGAGAGTAATACTTCCGTACCTTTATGGAAATATAAATTTGATAAAACGCTAAGATCGTTTCAAATATCCCCAGAGAATGAAAACATAATAACTTTAATAGGAGATAAATTATATTTTATTGATCTAGAGAATCCCAAAATTGACGAAACTTTTCATAATAAATTGACCCTTTCTTATATACTTTTAGGAGTATCAATTGGAGCTAGCATTTTAATTGGTACAGCATATTTTATTTATTGGTTGAAGGGAAAAAGGTAAAAAGAAATTGATGAAGTAATGGAGGGTCTAAATGAAAAGTATAAAAGATGGGAAAAATCGGAAGAAGAAGAGGAAGAAAAAATATAAAATCTACCACTTTAGGGTCATTGGAAGATATGGATATATTTTACACCTTTTTCCGTCTAAATCAGCCCCTTCTTCCCAACTCTTGTAAACCTTCTTTATTTTTTTGGATGAATTTCCATACCTAAATCCGTATCTTCCATCAACATATTGTAAAAGTCATCAATATTATTTCCCTGACCTATATAAACTAGAATTATTTCAAGCATGGAAATAATAAAATTCTTTGTAATTTTATATCACTCGTCACTTTGTAGAAACAAATGTCAATAAAAAAGACATTGTCCTAATTGTGGAAATGAATTAAATGGCAGATTTTGAAAAAAAGTGGTTATTACTTACAATTAGAAAATAATTTGAAGCCTTTGTTCTTTCAAGGTTTCAATGCATTCTAACATTTCAATCCAGAAGTTTGCTTTTAAGTTTAGTGTTTCAAGATAGTTTAAATTTACAATGCATTCGGGCAAATTTCTTAACTGATTGTTTCTTAAATTCAACTTTTTTTAACATCAATAATTCTCCAATTAAATCTGGAATTTCAACCAACTTATTCGAGCTTAGATTTAGATATTGTAGTTTCATAAGGAGCCCTATTGCGTTTGGTAACTTCTCGAGGTTATTTAATCGCAAATCCAAGTATTCAAGGTTAGAAAGAAATCTAATATTTTTTGGCAAGCTTTTAAGGTTATTTCTCCTAAACGCTAAATTCTTAAGCGATTTGAGTTTTAGAATTTCATGGGGGAGAGTGTTCAATCCGCAATTGAAAAAGCTTAATCCAGTAATCTCGTCCCCTTCCTTAATACAGCATAATGAACTAACCCAAAATTCTTCTTTGAGAGGGATGTGGTTATTGATTAGCTTTTCAATTGAATGAATGATATCTAAAAATTTAATTATATGGATTAAGATAATGTTATAAATGAGTTAAAAAATTATTTCCCTTATGTTATTTATTGATTCTCTTATATATTGAAATATAACACTTATATATTAAGCAAACAAATTCGAATTTTTCTCATCATTTAATTTTACGGATCCACCAAAATAATAGATAATAGTTAGTAATAATAAAATAAGATTTAGAGCAAAATAAATATTTACAGGAAGCATATATTCTTAATTATTATGGCGTTTTTAAAAACACCACTTAATATTCAAGTTAAATATTTTTTAAAAAAGAAAAACCGAAATCCTAAGTATCATAATCATCAATTATATATTGAGACGTGAAGAAAATAGCTAATTTAAAAATAAAATATCCTTTTTAACAATTATTATTCTATTATTCTAACTACTTTCTGTAGTTAGCTTTTGTGAAATAATTGGTGGGAAGATGAAAGCTCTCAAAGATAAGATACGTAAATGACAATTGCCTTAGAAATACCTAAGAATCAGATTATTGAAGGTCAGTTTTATTGCTTATTTCATATCGCTTCAGATTCGTCGTTGCTGTTAAAATTCGGTTGAGAAATGAAGGTGTTATAGAGTATAAATTCCCAGATTTAAAGGACAATAAATCTTAAATATTTAAGAAATCTAATAATTTAACAACCAAAATAAAAAAATTCAATTTAGTATAATAGAATTAAATTACTTGAGTCTGAATTCTCTAAAAAATCGAATGAGAGGTGATTATAATAGTTGAGGTAAAAGATAAATGTCGAAAATGTGGAGCAAAAGTATCTCCCGGTTATGATTTTTGTCTGTCATGTGGTACAAAATTCAGTGAAATACCACCAACAACACAAAAAAGAAGAAGGAAGGATTTAGAGTTCTCCAGCACAGGGGTGATGGAGGAAAAGGCAGCAAAGAGAGCTAAGAAGACTCGTAGACGTGGTATTATTTTCATGCTTTGGACAACACCAATTTGCATAATAATAGGATTTTGGTTTCCTACTTTTTATGGGGTAGCAGCATTTAGTTTTATCTGCGGACTTCTAATATATTTGTTAGGTAAAAAGCAACTTGAAAAAACTGGGGATTCTTAAAATGTGTATAGAAAATCTGAATTATCATCCGCAGAAGTTGATAAACAGGCGAAACAAATATTGGAATCTGAATTAATATGATTTAATCTCAGGATACTCATCCCAGGAAATAGATCCCCCGCACCATAGATACAATCGTATATGATAATAATGCCAAGAATGAAGGCATAATAATCCAAGGAACTTTCTTAATAGTCCTTTAACTTTTTTCTTCTGTTGAATCTATATTTATATCTTTTCTTCGAATAATTTAACCAGAGAGGGAATGATCAACATAGTACCAGTTATTAAAATGCTACTACCCACTACTTTTTCAAGTCCAATAGAAGCTTCAGTTTTTTGGGAGCATCCTTAACTCCCATAAGACGTTCCACACTGAATAGGGTCAAAAGATTCCAGAGTAACCCCAATACCACAAATAGTAAGGACTATGATAAATGTTATGTTCTTCATACAACTGATATTTTCATTGAGAAATCCATTCAAGAGTTGCCAATCTTCCTTTCCCAGCCTGATTTACAACACGCAAATGAGTTATTTGCGGAAGCATTTAATCAGAGAAATTCTGGTAACAATAAGGAGTGTTTAGCAAATATTCGTGAAGGTTTGGAAACAATAAGGGATTATATCTATAATAAATATTCTCTTACAAAGGGTACAAATCTCCACAGTGATCTGGAAAAATTATTTAATAAATTTAGTAGTACAGTATTTAATTATACAAAAATACCTGAAGAAGATCCTGAGAAGTTAAAAAAAATTGCCGATTATTTAAGGGATTCAGTTTTACTCGCAGTTAAATTTGGAAATTTTGGACATCATACAATTAGTAATCCAGATTTACTTGAAGGTAATACATCACATTTCACTTTAGGATTGATTGCTTCTATTCTTCCATATTTAAATTACATTCTCAAATGATTTTTGCAATAAAAGATATAACTTTAAAAAATCATGTAAATCCATTCATTATTTTCTTGATTATTGTTCTTAAAAAGGAGACATTTAGGTGTCCTCATAAATTTGGATGAAAACTTACGAAATAATAATCAATTTGAAGACATTATCTGTTGTAAAGGTTAATTTCGCCTTGATCAGATCACAATAAATGTGGGTTGAAAATATTCTATTCGTGAGAAAAATTGTTGTCCAGAAATATATATGATTCTCATAAAAGAGATATTATTTTTATTCAAAATTTCTATCTTTATTTATCATAATAACTTAACTTCAAAAATGAATTTTCTGTTCCAATTAAGGAAGTAATGCTATAACTTCAATTTCAATATCGATATCTTTAATGGGCGATAGTGCTTGAATAGTCACTCTAGCAGGTTCTTGACCTTCTAAAAAATACTTCCGATAAATTCGATTCATTTGATCAAAATCTTTTATATCCCTCATATATACTACAACTTTTAGGATATCATCCATTGTTGCTCCAGAAGATTCTAGTAAGAATTTAATATTCTCTAAAGCTTGCCTTGTCTGTTCAGTAATATTACCACTAAGAATCTTATCTGTCTTTAGATCTACTGAAAGTTGACTTGAAAGAAACAATAAATTACCTGCTTTTACAACATGGTTAAACGGAGATTGAGGTTTTCTAATTCCATTGATTTTTACAATTTCTTTTTTCATATTTGAATTACCTAAAAAATATTCTGATTTCTTTATTAATAATGTAAAGGGGCTTCATATTTTTTTTCAAAATAATTTTTTTCAAATTTCGATAAAAAGTGGGTGACCTACATGTAAACTTATTAGAATCGAGATATTTATATAAAAATTAATGTAAATATACGTATACTTTTTTTCAGTATGTCTATTTTTTCAATAAATTTAAAATATGTTTTATTTTTTGAATCATATCATGAGCATTGAAAATACTCAAGAAACACTGGAAAAACTAAAAAAAGAAAAGTATTGGCATTTTCCTATAAATCGTGGAAAACTTGATTTACCATCACCAGATGATTTTTCTAAGGATCTTCAAGAAATAAAAAAGCAATGGAAAAGATTGGAATAAAGCACATTGTTACAGGATTTTTAGATTTTACAAGTCTAACTAGTTTTAAAAAATTCGCAGAATTAATATTCCTTCTTTAAAATAATAAAATAGTAATATATGAAAACACCACTTAATATTCAAGTTAATTATTTTTTAGAAAAGAAAAACCGAAATCCTACGTATCCTAATAATCAATTATATATTGAAACGTGAAGAAAGTAGCTAATTTAAAAATAAAATATCCTTTTTACCAATTATTATTCTATTATTCTAGTAAATATAGAGGAAGTGAATAATCATAAAAAAAAATATGAAATTAAGTCTAATCTTAATTCTAGTTGGTATATTTATGATAGCAATCGGTATTTTACTTCTTTCCCTTGGAATAATTGATTGGGAAGTATGGATTGCACAATTAACGCCTATTGGAATGACAATAATTATAATAATCTCTGTTCTTTTAATAGCCATTGGAGTCTTTTTAATTATCAAGTTTATTACTTAATAATTGTATTACCAAAAATTTACTTTATTTTTTTTTTATTCAATTACTAAGAAATTTCTCTCGTATGAATCAATCTAAATTGGAAATATAAATATTTTGAAAAGTTTGTTAAAGCAAATAGTATCAACCTTAGTTGAAAATATATATATTTTTTATATTTTAAACCAATAATTCTTTTATGTTGAAAATTTCTTTTATTGGAGCAGGATCTCTTGTCTTCGGTTTTAACCTTCTAACCGATATCCTCACATTCAGATCCATTACAAAAGATGTATTAATCTGCCTTGAAGACATTAATCCAAACCGTGTTGATCTAATTTATAAGTTATTGAAACTCTATCAAGAAAAATTTAATAAGGAATTAAATCTGGATGGAGTTACATTCGAGAAAACAACGGATCAAAAAAAAGCGATTGCAGATGCAAAATATGTAATTTGTGCAATCCAAGTTGGAGGACTTGATGCTTACAAACAAGATGTTGATATTCCGTTCAAATATGGTGTAACTCAAAATGTAGGAGACTCGTTAGGACCAGGAGGAGTTTTTAGGTTTCTTCGAACAGCACCGCATATGAAATCGATAGTGGAAGATATCAATAATAGTGGCTATAATTCAACTCAAGACTACGATAAACCGATGTTGTTAAATTATACGAACCCCATGGCAATGGTTTCTTGGTTGTGTAATATTTTTGCTCCTGATTCAACAATCGGGCTTTGTCATGGAGTTTTTCATACAGCTCGCACATTGAGACACTGGATAGGGGCAAAAAGGGAAGAATTCAGCTATTTCTGTGCAGGTATTAATCATATGGCATGGTTTTTAGATATTTGGTATAAAAATTCGAAAGATCCAAATTCAAAATGGCAGGATGCTTACCCTTTAGTTCATAAAGCATTTGAAGATAATCCTAAAGAATTGAGGAAATATATGGGTGTCAGATATGATATGATGAAAGCAACCGGTTATTTTATGACCGAAAGTGATGGTCATCTTTCCGAATATTTACCTTACTACCGTAAACGGCAGGATCTGTTAGATAAATATAAAACCGATTTAGATTGGTTCTCAATCCTTGAGCATGCTTCCGATTATAATACGCAGATAAAATTTCAGGGAAGTTTTGAGAGGAAAGCGAAAGAATGGATTGAACAAGATAAATTGAGAATTAAAGAACATCCTTCTGGTGAATATGCATCTTTCATAATAAATGCTATTGAAACGAATAAGCCATTCAGGTTTAATGGAAACATATTAAATACAAATCAGGGATTAATCACCAACCTACCGGACGGGTGCTGTGTAGAAGTTCCAATTTTTGCGGATAGTCAAGGTATCCACCCTCAAGGTGGTATAAAGCTCCCAACAATTTGTCAAGCATTATGCACATCAAACATTATGGTACAAAAAGCCGCTGTTGAAGGATATATTGAAAAGGATAAAGAAAAGATCTATCATGCAGTTTTATTAGATCCGAATACTGCCAGTGTCTGTTCTCCAGCAGAAATTAAAGACATGGTCGATGAAATGTTTAAAGCTCAGTCTACTTGGATTAATTATATGTGAAATTCCGAAATAAAATAATTTGTTTTTTTAAGTTAAAAATAAGACGACATTCAAGAAAATAAACTACTGAATTTCTAAATTTATGTATTAAAAAGTTCAAATACTCTCCTTTTTTTTAGTCTCAAACAAATATACAAAGAACTGAGAATTTATTTTGATGGAACCAGATAATAAAGTTAAAACACTGAAAGAAGCTATTAGTGAGCCAACGATAAAATCTTTTTTATCTAAACATTTACTTATTTTTGTTTCAGCTTTCATTTTTCTTATGTCCTTTGTTCAATAAAGAATTATTGTTTTTCTAAAATATTTTTAACATATTATAAAAATGAAAAGAAAACATCTTTTCAATCACTAATCTTTAATATCCATGTTTCCCTGATTTTCTTTCTTCCTTTTATATCCCCAACTTTAAGGCTCGGAATATTTTTTAATAGTTTTAATGAACTTAATTGAACAGCGGAAGTTTCTATTTTCTTGTAGATATCAAAACCACAATTCTTAAAGAAAATTTCCGCCTCCTTAAAGTTCTCAAATTTGTTTTCCTCCACATGGTGTTCTGTGAGAAATCTTTTTCCTTTCTCATCATAGAAATCCTCAATAACCTCATTTTGCGTTCCTTTTTTTATATAGATGTCCGCTGTTATCCAATAACCATTTCTCTCACCCAATATATTATGGATGATTGCACATAATTTTCGTTTTTGCCCTTCATCAAGATAAACCAATAATCCTTCATTCACAACTGCGATTGGACCGGTAGAAAAGCGATTTATTATTTCAGCAAAAGCATCTTCATCCAATATATTCAATGCCTGCAGGAATAAATTATCTGTAGGGTAATTACAAAACTTTTTGGTCAATTCCTGCACAATAATCTTTTTATTTTCTATTATTTGAGGTAGATCAGTATCTATATAGCAGACACTGGGATCCATGCACATACTTAACCCGCGAAAAGAAAAACCAGAAGAAAATTCAAGTATATTTTTTATACCGATTTCGGCCAGCGCATTATCAACTGACCAATACCGCTTTTCAAAATGAATAAGTCTCAATAAGAAACCAATTGATGATAATCTTTCCTGCGCATATTGTATGCTGTTATCACCCCAGATCAATCCGGCTGCTTCTTTTGCAAATGGAATTGTTGTTAATGCCTTAGTTAAAAGCAGCGATTTGGCAGAAGGACTAATTGAATCAAAACCAGGATTTAACGATTCTTTCATTATACATAAGGATAATTCTTTTAATCATAAAAATTTTAATCATGCATAATTTTTTATTAAAGAACTTTTCTTTCTCTTTATAATCCCAATTTATGTAATCATGTTGTCTTCTATCTTCTTCACTTCCGTGGGAGGGATACCAGATAAGCCCTTTATCTTGGCATTCAATACAGTACCAGGTTTCATGATCAGGAATATATACCTTATCTTTATCTTCATTAGTATATATTACACACACACAAATTAATTCATTAATAACTCGACCATAGGAACATTTTTAAAAACTCTATTGATTATTTTCATTAATTATATTATTCTATTATTCTAGTAATTATAGTGGAAGTGAATAATTATGAAAAAAAGCATGAAATTGAGTGTAATTTTAATTTTGGTAGGGTTATTTATGATAGCAGTAGGTATTTTGTTTCTTTCCCTCGCAATAATTGAGTGGGACGCATGGATTGCACAACTAACGCCTACTGGAATGACAATAATTATAATAATCTCTGTTCTTTTAATAGTCATAGGAGTCTTTTTAGTTATCAAATTTATTACTTAAGAATTGAAGCAACACAAATACATTTTATTTTTTTCATTCAATTACTAAGAAATAAGCGATTCTCCGCAATTAGGGCAAAATTTTAGTGGTATCTCTATTAAATACCCGCAAAATGGACAATAAATAGCCTCATCCTTTAATGGTATTCTGACTGTTGACACTTCTTTTTCTGGTTCCTCTTGTGGGTAAGGTTCTTTATATATTTCCCTAACTGGATAATACTTTTTTATAAATCTTTGATCTAAATCTTTTTGGGCTTTTAATTTTGAGAAGAGACAGGTTAAAAAACAGGTTAACAATGGGGCAAAGATGATATCTATTATACTATAGAGTATCTGATAAAGAGATTTCATTCCGTAATTTCTTGTGGAAGGAATATCTAATACAAGATTAAAAATTGAAATATAAATAAGGTTAATTATTACTGTAAATAAGAAATAGACGATGACAATCCCGATTAATTTCCAGAAAGCGCCTTTTGCGATTGAACGGGCTTCAGAAATCGGATTCTCAATATCCTTCATATTATAAGTGAATATTAAAAAAATAAAGAATCCATATATGATAATTGATGGAATAATTAAAAAAAATATTCCAAGGGGTATACCTATTCCAATTAAAAGTATAACTAAAAGCATTCTTTTATTGAATGAAGACTTAAATGAAGATGTAAAATCAGCCTCTCCATTTACATATTTCTTGTAAAGAAAAGTACTAACCGAACACATTGAAATTACTGTAATGATACCTCCTATACGCCCACTAATTAAAGTTTGAAGCACGATTAAAAGAATACTCCAAATTAGAAATTTCATAAAAGGCAAGAATACAGTTTCAAATAAATTTGAACTATCTGGTGTAGTTTCCATTCTTTCAATAAGATCTCTACCCACTTCGGTTATATACAATTCAAGTTCAGTTAATAATAAGATTTTTAAAAAAATGGAAATAATTCCCAAAATTGCGAAAGGTAGTATTAAATAACCATAATTTTTAACAAATAATTTAAATCCATCTCCAATTACCTCACTAAATCTCTTATTTGCTAAATTCACTAATTTTTGGGGATCTTCTTCCACACTTCTAATAATAATAATATTTTATTTATAATTTGTTATCGAAAGATTTAATGAAAGGATGATAAAGAGGTGTAAAAGGAATTAAATTAATAAGGTGTAATCTCATATATTTTAATATAATATTGAGATCCATAAATTCATTATAAGAATCAAACTATAAGTGTTAGAATTGGACATTAAATTTGGAATAGAACATGGAACGAATAGTTCCATGATAATGATGAAAACTGAGACCTATATGAAATCCATTAAATTTGTCGATAATATGGGATATGATTCGTTTTTTATTATGGATCATTTAAACCATATACCTCCCAGAGCGGAAATTCCAAGTTGTAATGTATTATTAGGCTGGGCTGCAGCAGAAACTAAGAATGTTGATATAGGCAGCACTGTAACCGATCCACATAGAAGACATCCAGCTCAAATCGCATTAGATTCTCTTACAATTCAAAAAATCATAAAAAATCGTTTTGTTTTGGGAATTGGCGCAGGAGAGGGGATGAATCTAATTAATTTCGGGATTCAATGGGATAAACCAGCTAAACGGCTTAAAGAAGCTGTTGAAGTAATAAAATTATTATGGAATACTTCTCAAAAGCGAAAATTAACCGTAGATTACTCAGGAGAATTTTTTAAATTAGAGAGTGCCAAACTACAATATCCAATAAAAGTATTACCAAAATTATGGATTGCCGCTAATAGCCCAAGATTGATTGAATTTTCCGGAGAACATGCTGATGGGTGGATACCTATAAATTATAGTCCAAAACTCTATAAAAAACGCTTGAAACTGCTGGAAAAAGCAGGTAGAATTAATGAGATTGAAAAAGCTTGTGAAATTTTTGTTATTATTAGTGATGAAGAACCCGATCAAGCACATGAAGTTGGACGCAATATCGGTGCTTCATTATGCCTCAAATCAGAATTGCTTGAGGATTATAATATAAAGATACCCGAAGAATATAATGCACATCAAGTATTTAAACTGCCAATGGCAGAATTATTTACGTATACAGATAAATTAAGAGAATATGCTTTAGAAAATATTCCAGAAGAAGTTTTAGAATCAGTAATTGTTGCAGGCTCTTCAGAGGAAATTATAGAACAAATAAGTGAATTTGTGAATGTTGGTGCTGAATACTTCATTATTGAGCTTTTTGGTCTTGGAGAATATTTTAACGCATTAGAACTATTTACAAATAAAGTTTTTAAGTATTTTAAGGATTTATAGAAGGAAATAAATTAATTATAATTGTAGGTTATTTATAACATTAAATTTAAAAATGTTTTAAAAAAAAATATTTATTTGATTGTAAAGATCAAGGAGAACTACTGCACAAGAGAATTCGCATTTTTTAATGCTTTTTCTGCATCTTTTATAATCGTTTCAACGATATCTGAAACACTCTCGAGTTGGTTCACTATTCCAATACTTTGCCCCAATAAAACTGCTCCATTGTCCATATCACCCTGATAAGCGGCAAAAGCTGCAATTGCATCCTTTTTTAATTCTTCGGCAAGTTCCTCCTTTGATATGGCGGTTCGGTAATCCACCAATTCTTCTTCTTCAGCCATTTTTTCTTCTTTAGTTTTTACTAATCCTTTTGCCAGGGCATATTTGTTCTTCCATAGCCTAATGGTTCCTAGACTTCCCGTTCTCACAATAGTATCTTGAGCCTTAGAAGATGGCACTACATTTTTGTAGTTTTCATGAAATTCACTATCATGAGATGCTATAAATCTCGATCCCATAGCAATTCCTCCCGCACCGAGAGCTAAAGCTGCAGCCATACCTATTCCGGTTGCAAATCCTCCGCACGCAATCTTTGGAATATCTGGATGTTTTTGTTGTACTTGTTGTAATAAAACCAAACCACCAACTTTCTCATATGATTGGTGACCTCCCCCTTCGAAACCTGTTACAACAAGGCCGTCGCATCCCGCTTCAACACATTTATCTGCTAACCAAAGCGCAGGGGCAACATGGAAATGCTTAATCTGTGTGCTTTCCCTTAATTTCTGAAAATCTTTGTTTTGAGGCATTCTCCTTGCAGAACCCGCACTGGTGAGCGCATATAGGCATTGTTCTCTCAATTTGGGATTTCCCATTATATGCTTTGAAGTTTCCGATATCAATTTGTCACAATCTACTGTAAGTCTCGATGTTCTGATATTAAACCCAAAAATCCCATCAGTATGCTCAATTACATAATCGAGATTTTTTTTCATAGCAACTATGGCATCTGGTTCCATACCATCCATAGATACGTTTGCATGAGAGATCATGCCAAGTCCACCAGCTTCTGAGACCGCTATAGCCAATTCGGTTGTTCTGAAAGGTCCCATCGCGGCACTCGCGATTGGATGCTTAATTCCAAACATTTCGGTAATATTAGTTTTGATTGTCAAAATAAATCACCTTTCATTCTAATTGAATTAGTAACAAAAAAAACTTTTCCTTTTTTAATTGTAATTTTTCTCATCTTAAAAGTAGAAAATGTATGCTTTTTTTAGAAAAGAAGATAATTGATTTATAAAATACCGACGAATAAAATACTATAAAAGTACTGAAATCAAAGTATTTCAGTTACGGAAGTAAGTAAGGAAAGAGCTTATTATTAGACGAATAGTAAAAGACCATCTGATTTATGTTGTTGTATCTCTTGGTGATTATGTACGCTATAGGTTAATTTTTCCAATGGATCTTCAAGAAGATATTGAGTTGAATTTTATAAAACTAAAGGATTAATACTAAAAGCAAAATCTCTGTGCTATTTTTTATAGATTCAGAAAATAATCTCAGCTTTTATTTAATGAATACGCATAAGCAACAAATCTTTAAAGATAGGCTTTTTATTTTTATAATTCTTTTTTGTATTACCTAATTTTATACTTAATTAGGGAACTTGAGTGGTAAAAATGGATAATGAACTTTCTAAAGCGGGGAGCAATATTGTTAATATATGTTCGCGATTAATGCCCTCAGAAACCGTTACTATTGTAACAGATAACGAAACACTAAAGATTGGTGAAATCATTAGAGAATTTGCTGGAATTGTTACTAAAAAGGTAAATTTTCATATTTTAGAAGACTATGCTGAAAGGCCATTAACGGCTATCCCTAAAAAACTTGCAAAAGATGTTAAAAATAGTGATGTTACTTATTACGCTGCTCAATCAAAACCCGGAGAACTACAAAAATTTAGGTTTCCATTAGTAGATCTTGCAAAATCTTCGGGAAGAGAAATCCATATGCCCAATATTGACGAAACAATAATGAAATCAGGAATGCAAGCAGATTATTATAAAATTGCTTCTTTGTCATACTTAATTAGTGGAATTGCTATTAAATCCAAAGCAGCAAAAGTCACAACTCCAGGAGGAACAAATCTAAATGCAACCTTTTCGGATAAACTAAGATGGATTCCTGATACAGGATTATTATGGTATAAAGGTATGTGGGGTAATTTACCAGCAGGAGAAGTGTTTACTTGTCCTAACAGTATTGATGGTATTATGGTTGTAGATGGAACTTTAGGGGATTTCTTTTGTGAAAAATATGGAGACTTGGAAAAAACACCAATATCGATACCGATTAAAGATTCAAGAGCAGAGATTGAAAATATTTCATGTGAAAATGAAGAATTACTAAATGAATTTAAGCATTATTTACGGCAGGATGCTTATGCTAATAGAGTGGGAGAATTTGCATGTGGAACAAATATATCATTGACCAGTCTAATTGGTAACTTGCTACAAGATGAGAAATATCCCGGGGTTCATGTAGCTTTTGGGAGTCCATACCCTCAATCAACAGGAGCAGACTGGGAATCTGAAGGACATGTAGATGGTATCATGAAGAGATGTTCACTCTGGTTTGATAATATCCAAATTTTGGAGGATGGTAGATTTAAAGAAAAAGATATTCTTACTTTTGAATAAGAATTTGTAAAATTTACCGAATAGACTAGTATTTCGAATAAAATATTACAATCCAATTATTTTAATCATCGCAAAAAAATATATTAACGTAAAGTTTTTAAATATTTAAAGAGAAATATTTAGCTGGGAATCAAAATAAATTAATTAAGTAATCCCTTATGAGCGAAGAAGAAAAATTTCACACAATAATTCAAGAAATAAAGGATATTTATTTGTTTTTAACTCAAGAAGAACCTACTCCTGACGATGAAATTGAAGCGCGAAGCAATCTGATCGAAAAAATCCTAGAAATGAAAAATTTAAATACTTTTCAGGCGGGGGAGAACATGAAACTTTTTGAAGATGCTCTTAATAAGCTTGAAGACTGGGATACGCTTGATTTGTGGTTTATTGAATCCGAAGTACCTGAATATATTCAAAATATAATAAAAATCACTGATGAAGTTCCAGAAATATCAGCTTATAGCGAAACTGAGGAAGTTCCAGAAAGTCGTGCAAAAGCTGATTTAGAAGCAGTTCAAATTGATATTGAAGATATTGTTGGTAAAGTTTCTGAACAATTTAAGGGAGAAATTGATGATCTTAAGCAAAAAATAGAATTTTTAAAACTCGAGTTAGAAGAAAAAGATAAAACGCTAAAGAAATCTTCTCAAACAAAAGTAATTAAAATGATAAAGCCAAAAAGAGATGTAAAATTACCGCCACCAGAAATCAAAATTCCTACTATCAAAAAACCAGAAAAAGCACCTCATATAAAAGTTCAAAGAAAATTAGAGGAAGAAAAACCAAAAGAAATAGTAGGGATTAAATCATTGCAAGATGTTCAGGTAAAAATCGAAGAAAAATTAGAAAAATCCACAGCATCCTCTTTAATCGAAGAACAACAAAAAGAATCGCAAATTGGAGTAGAATTAACTAAAATTCCAGAAAAACCTAAGGCACCTAAACAGATCTCAGAAATCCTGGATGAACAAGATAAGATCCAAGAAAAAATAAAACCCAAAATACAAATTGGAGTAATTGAGGAAGAAAGTAAATCAATATCAGATATTTTTGAAGAACAAGAGAGTATTTCAGAAATTAAAGAATCAAAAATAACTTCAGAAATTACTAATGAAGAATTACCAGAAGAACAGGAAAAAATACCTTTTATTGCTAAAAAACCAAAAATAGCCACTGTTAGTGTAGAGGAAATTGAAACAGAACCAATAAAATCAACCGGGAGTGATTTATTTAATGTATTTTCATCTGTTGGTAGTATGCCTAGTGAAAAGACAATAAAATCTGAGGAAGCAATTAGGGTTATGCCTACTGAAGGACAAAAAAATAAAGAAGTTGAAATTCAAGAAACCTCAACAATGTCTTTTGTAGAGTTTAATGCAACTGAACCTGAAATCATAAGTAGAGAAGAATCTCTTCCTACACTCGAAGAATTACCTACTGATAAGGATTCCTTATACCAAGAATTAATTGCTCTTGAAGGGAGAAGATATTCACTGGAGAAAAACTTTAAAGAAATAGAAAAAAGCTATACTTCTGGTTCAATAGATGATCTAGAATATAACAAACAGAGTGATATGCTTAAAAAAAGGTTGAATAATATAACTTCACGTATAAATAAGATACGAAGGGTAATTGCAAGTTTATAGTAATTCTCTTAAACTTTAAATTACCTTACTTTAAAAACTGGTGGCATTTTTAACTTATGTTGAGCTGATTTCACCATATTTTTTACTTTATCAATATCATCTTTATTGAGATCATCTAATTTTAAATTTGAATCTATTCGATAAATTATTTCATCTAATTTATCATAACTTAATCCAATCTCACCTTCATCGGTCTGACCTTCCCATAATCCAGCACTAGGTGGTTTTGTGATTATTTTTTTTGGTATTTCTAATATTTCAGCAATTTTTCTAATTTCACATTTGTATAGACCACCTATAGGCTCAAAATCTGCCCCACCATCACCATATTTAGTGAAATAGCCAATTGCTAATTCAGTTCTATTACTTGTTCCCACCACGAGATAGGAGCCTTTAGATTGTCCTACAAAATAATTAATCATCATTCTTAATCGAGCTTTTAAATTTGCATTAGCAATTTCATTTGATTTAATCTGGGTTGACATAGTTTTCAATATTTCTTCATATATGCTTGTCAGATCAAAAATCATAAACTTTATATCAAGAAAGTCCGCAATCATTTTAGCAATCTCTAGATCTTGAGGAATTGAAAAACATGGTAAGCCTAAACCCATAACATTATTCTTTCCTATCGCTCCAACGCATAATATCGTAGTTACGGCACTATCAATACCTCCACTGATGCCTAATACAATCCCTTTCATATTAGCAGATTCAACATAGTTTTTAATCCAGTTTTGAATATCTACAATTACTTGTTTATAATTTAATTTGCGCATATTATTTCTCAATTATTCTTTCATTTAAAATGTTTCAAATTCAATAAATTTAAAAGAAAAGATTAAGATAGAAAGTTTAAATTTATAAAATTAAAAACATCTCCTTCATTAATCTAATAAAAGAAATTTATAATTTACTTTTAAAAGAATGATTTAATATGAGTGAGGAATTTAAAGGGATTGTAGATTCTTCTTATGATAATGGAATACCCTTATGGATTTATACTAACGATTATATTTATGGCGTAGTACCTACTGCCGGTGAAAAATGGTTAGAAGTATCTTATACTTTCGAAGATCCTGATGAACCTTTAATAAAAGGAGAAAAGAGAGCAGATTTCGCATATCAATTAATGATGGAAGAGATTTCAAAAGGGGTTACTTTTTATGTTGAAGATTTAAAAGTACCATTATTAAAAGAATTTGCTGGAGGCACTGGAAAATCTGGGTCTGAATTAATTAATGTAGTAATTGAAGAATTAATAAATAATACTTCAAAATATACCAGCAATACTAATTTCCTAATTAAAAGTAAAGGTGAATTAGGAAAACTAAAAGAAAAAGTCTAAATTCACTTTTATAAATATAAATTCTTTCTTTGAGGGTGCTTCTTAGTAAACTCCTCATCAACCCTTCGACGAAGTTGATATCCTAAATTAGGATCTCGCTCTTCTATAATTTTTTTGATATAATCTCCATGATGCTGTGAAAATTTCTCAATTCCAGTAGCTACTATATTTTGGTTATTTTTAACAGGAACTATCATTCCAAAAAGTCTGAGCATATCGTTAGGAGACATCTTTTTTCCTATTTTTTCATCAATGTCTCTATCTAGATTCCTTACAACCGTACCCATAGATAAAGCCGAATATGGGCTTAACTGTTTTGATTTTAACCAATAAGAATTAGGCTTTTTTGTTATTAAAGTGTCTAAATTACCATCTTTATCGTTTGATCCTATAACCCTCCAATCCTTAGGATCTTTATCATACTCTTTTTTCATTTTTTTTACAATTGACCTAATTGGAGCTACTCCTTGATCATCTTCGTTGTCTAATTTTTTCTTACCTTTATCTGTCATACTTCAATAGTAATTAATAAATACAAGTATAAAAATATCAAGTAACAATAAATTACGTAAGTCTTATTAATATCAAATAAAGATATTGGTTCTTTAAAGATAAATTTTATGTTATGGTAAATATCAACATCTTTTCTAATAAAACGGAAATGGGTGAAGCTGCCGCGGAAAAGGCAGCAGAAATTCTCTTAAAAGCGTTAGATTCTAATGATTTCGCATATTTTATTACTGCTACTGGAGTATCTCAGTTCGAATTTCTAGACGCATTGACCAAACATGATGAGATTGATTGGTCAAGAACTATAATGTTTCATTTAGATGAATATATTGGGTTACCCGCTTCACACCCCTCTAGTTTTCGGAATTTTCTTCATACACGTATTGTCAGCTTAATACATCCTAGTAAGATACATTTTATTAAAGGAGATGTTCTTGATCCTGTACAAGAATGCAAAAAAATTAACAATATCATATCTAAAGTAAAAATTGATGTAAGTTTTGTTGGTATTGGTGAAAATGGACATCTTGCATTTAACGATCCGCCAGCCAATTTCGAAATAAAAGATCCTTATATTATAGTAGATCTAGATGAAAAGTGCAGGAATCAGCAAGTCGGAGAAGGATGGTTTAATTCAATTGAAGAAGTTCCAAAAAAAGCTATATCTATGTCTATTCAAGAAATAATGCGTGCTAAAAATATTATTTGTATATGTCCAGAGAAGAGAAAAGCAGAAGCAGTACGAAATTGCCTTTCAGAGGATGTAGGAATTACACCAATGTACCCCGCTTCAATACTTAAAAAACATGAAAGGTGTTATTGTTATCTTGATAAAGAATCTGCTTCATTATTAAAAGACTTTAAATTTGATTAAAAAAAACATTCCAAACAAGAAAAAATTGAAAATTTCTTTTAAAAATAAAAGATTTTGCTTAAATAATGAATAATAGTAAACAATTTGAACAATTCAAAACATATATTAATCTTTTTGATCGTGCTATAAAATCAAAAAATAATTCCCGTTTAAAAGAATTATTGAAATTAATAAAAAGTAAGGAATCACTATTTCTAGAAAGCTATAATAAACGAAAGAAAGAAGGTGTTTATTATACAGATGAAGAAGTCTCAAGATTTATAATTAAAAAGACTATAATTGAATTAATTAATCAAAACCTGAATAATCTTAGGAATCTTGAAATACAGATAAAATCATTTAAGGATTTACATAAATTAGATCACAATTTAAAGAACAATATAATTAAAATTCTTCTTAATCTATCTATATGTGATCCTACGTGTGGTTCTGGCGTTTTCTTAACCTGTGCTGTTGATCTTCTTTTTGAGGTAATCCAAAACTTAGATATTAATAAAGATCCAATTGAAATAAAAACACAGATCTTAAGAAATATTTATGGTTTAGATATAAATTCATACGCTATTAAGTTATGTTCAATTAAATTATTAGCTTGGCTTTATAAAGAAACTGTATTTAATAATGTAGAACACTTTACTTCAATACTTTCAAATTTAAAGGTAAAAAATAGTCTATTCTCAACCGATTGGCCAAGAAAATTGTTTAATAAGAAAAGCTTCGATATAATTGTCGGGAATCCTCCTTATGGAAATATTTTGAGTAAAGAAGAGAAGGATATTTTAAAAAACCAAGATTTATTTTATAATGATATTTACTGCGCGTTTTTAATTAGAGCTCTTGATTGGATTGATACAGGGATCATCGGACTTTTAATACCGAAAAGCTTTCTTCTCAGACAAGGGTATATTAAATTCAGGAAAAATTTTCTGGCTAATGCTTCAATAATAAAGATATATGATATAGGAGCAAATCTCTTTAAAAGTGCTACAAATGAAGTTCAAATTATAGTTTATCAAAAAAATAAAAATAAAAAAGTCAATTTGGATGTGTACGATTATCCAGAGAATAAAATCCACAGCTATAAAAATCAAAAATTTGATGGATTAAGGATTTGTGTAAATCTAGAATGCCCTTTATGTGTTAATTCAAAAAAATTCTATGCTTATACTTACAATAAAAATTGTACCTTTTGCAACTCTGAGACTTTAAAACTCAACCGTATTAGAATTAAAACTACCCCTAAGATCTATAGTATTATTCATAAACTTGAAAATAGAGGAGATTTAAATTATTTAAATATTTCAGACTTTCCTAATATGATTCGTGGAGAGGAAGATAAAGGACTGCAATTGGTAAAAAAAACACTACTAAATCCCTCAGATGCAAATTGTTACTACATTAATGCTAAGGATGATTTCAAGTACTATCACCTAAATAAAAACAAGTCTTTTAATATTAAGGAAATTGATGCAAAATTATTAAAAGGAGATAATTATGAATATTATCTAAATCCAAAGCTATTAATTAAACATAATAATATAATACCGGAAGCAGTTTATACAGAAGATAATGTGTGTTTTTCTTCCTCAATATATTCGCTCCTTTTTGACGATGTTGCTGAGCTGAAATATCTTTGCGCAATCCTTAATTCCGCATTAATCCAATTTTATTGTATATATGGTATTAATAATCAAAAAGATACAACAATCAATCTTAACCAATATATGATCAGGCATCTTCCAATCATAAAGCCAAAAACCCAAATCAAACATAATATTGTCAAGTACGTAGAAGAAATTGATTTTAATTTGAAACAAAATAAGGGAAATAAAAATAATCAAACAAATCAACTATTAAAAGAAATTGATGATGCTATATTTAATCTCTATTCAGTATCTAATAATGAGAAAAAATTAGTTATCTCTAATATAACAAATCAAGTTAAGCATTTCAAGACGATTTATAGTTATTTATCTAATTTATCTTAACCCAATTTTTTATCAACTAATTGTTTAATATCTATTTTTTCTGAAATCCAATATTGATCAAGTATGTCTCTTGCCTTCTCTCGTTTTTCTTGATGATTTTTTAAGAAATTACTTATTCTTTCTGTAAGAATGGATTTACACTCCCCGCATAATCTTTCACCATTTAAACATTCATTTTTTAAGGCTGATAATTCTTCATTATCTAACATGAATGCCATAAAGAAATATTTATAAACAGAACATACGTCAGGATCGCCACCTAACTCTTTCTGTTCTTTAGCAGAACCATGACCTCCTGTAAATGCATTCCCTACTTTTTTCTTTATCTCTTTTTCAGAGTCAGTTGAGAAAATGGCATCACCCCCTTCAGAAGTCGACATTTTCCTTTGTTCTTTTAGTCCAGGTAGAAAGATACACTGAATCGATGCAGGTTTATAATATCCTAATTTCGGGAGAACATCTCGAGCGATTCGAAAATGCGGATCTTGGTCTACCGCATGTGGTATTAGACATGGGACATTTCTATCATCAATCAAGCTTTTTAAAATTGCAGGTACAGCTTGCATACTGGTAAAAAAGATTTGTCCTATGTTTGAACTTTCATTTAGTCCAAAAGTGGCTCTTATCATCGAGAAAGTAATTTTTTTAGCGATTTTTGCTGCATATTTATAAAGCACACCAGCTAATTCGATATCAGAGAAGATATACGTTTTTTTAGGATTGAATCCAATTGCGATAACATCTAAAGCATTTTCATAACCCAACTGATTGGTTTTTTCTAAAGAAATATTTTCCTTAAAATAGAATTTCTCATCATCAGTTATTTGAAACCACAGTTCTACATCAAAAGTGTCTTGGAGCCATTTTGTAAATATCCATGGAATTATGTGCCCAATATGAATATCTCCTGAAGGACCTCTCCCTGTATATAAAAAGAATTTATTATTTTTCTGATATTCATTTAAAATCCAGTCTAAATCTCTATGTGCGAAAAAAATTCGTCGTTGTAAATATGGATGAATAGAGCCTGTTATTTTTTGTATTATATTTAATAGATTTTGATCAATTAACTTAATCCCAAATTGCTCCACCAATTTAGCATAATCAATATCTCCTTTAACCTCCCAAGGAGTAACAATAAAATCTTTCATATATCCTTATCCAAATAGGTTATATATTTCTTAAATATTATGTTTATCCTTTTAATATTTTAAAATGAAAATCACAAATATTATCTCCTAATCCCATAAACTTATTTCTTTCCAATTTAATTTTTGGATTGAAATCTTCAAAAGCCGCTTTATAGAAAGGAACACACATACTTTTACAAATCAATGGTATTTTATCATGACGAATCTCGTTTCTGTCCATTGATGCCTTATAAGGACATTTAATAATATTAATTATTGTGTCTGATTCTGAAGCTCTATTAATCTTATACTTCCAACCTTCTATAGACCATCGAAAAGTAATAATTTCTATTAAATCATTTAGTGTATTGGTTTCTATTTTTAAATAATTTTTAATGCGCCTTATTATTATTTTTAATAATCGAGTCCAAACGGACACGTCAATTTTTAGCGCAGTATCCCAACCAACCTCTTTTTCTGTTTCTAACATCCACAAACCATCTAACGTCACAAAATTCCTTTCAAAATAAAATAATTTGTCCGCATCACTTACTTTTCTCATAAGCTATCCCAAAAATATTCGTAAAATTAATAAAGAAAATGAATCCATATTATTTATAGTACCAAGCTTAATGGGATATTATATTTTCCTTTAAAATACAGCTTCTTGTTTGCATCTAACTAACCTTATACATAAAATCTTCTAACTATATTTTTAAATATTATTCAATAATATATTGAATTCATAAATAAACATTCAATAAGGTTTAAATATGAAAAAAATTATTAATAAATTAGATAAGTCTAAATTGAATTTTTTTTATTTACAAAAATCTTATGTAATTTTTTCTAAAGATTAAGAGATTTTTATAATATTATAAAAAAATATTATTGAATATCTGGAAATAAAAAATTCAATCAATAATTTTGAAATAAGGGTTTAAAAATGGAAAATGTGTGGTTTGCACTATTATTAAGCTTACTTGCAGGCTTATCAACTACGATAGGAAGCTTTTTTGCATTTTTTATGAAAAAACCTAACCCCAGATTTATATCTTTTATTATGGGATTTTCAGCTGGAGTTATGATTCTAATTTCATTTGTCGAATTATTACAACAAAGTATAGCATCAATTGGATTTCTTCAAGGACTTTTGTTTTTCTTTTTAGGGATGATAATAATGTTTCTAATAGATATTTTTGTATCACATAAGTATGAATTTGAAGAGTCGATTGAAATGCTTGTTAGTGATAATGGAAAGTGTGAGCCTCATATTCATTATGGACATCGCCATCGCCATGGTAATCAAGAAAATATTAAAAATCAAGCATTAATAAAAGCCACTTTATTCATTTTTCTAGGTATTTTTATCCATAATTTTCCAGAAGGCATGGCTACTTTTGTTGGAACTCTAAAAGAAGCTAGATTAGGAATATTATTAGCTGTGGCTATAGCTTTACACAACGTCCCCGAGGGAATAGCTGTTGCTGTTCCTTTATATGCTTGTACAGGAAGTAGAGGGAAAGCATTTAAATGGTCATTCATATCAGGACTAAGTGAACCATTAGGAGCGTTAATCACATGGATTTTCTTATTTCCATTCATTAATGATATCACCTTAAGCGCAATGTTGGGTGTAGTAGGTGGAATTATGGTTTATATTTCTTTGGATGAATTATTGCCGGTATCTCGTTCATTAGCTAAGGAACATTATTCTATTATAGGGATTATCACCGGGATGTTTATAATATCCTTAAGTTTATTGATTCTATAATTAGATTATATTACATAAGACTTTATGACTTTAATAGTCAAATTCATACTTACCAACCTTTATCTTCTGAGTAATTGTCTCCCTTGGTCTTCTTTTACACACTTCTATTAAATTTAAAACAGTATACCCTCTTTTTTTCAAAAATGGAATACTTCTATAATTATTAGGATGAACCCAATTGTATACAGTATCACAACCTATTTCTTCAGCAATATGTTCTGCTTTCTCATATAAGGCAGAAGCTATTCCTTTTCTTCGTGCTTCAGGAACAACATAGAGAGATTCCGACCAAATTATCTCATCTTGAATCTTACAAACATGAAAGCCAAGTAGTCTCCTCTTTTCTTCTTTTATAAAAATTGGGTATTTTTTCTTTTTATAAAATTCTAATTCCTCTTGAGCAGCCTTCAAATCAATCTCTCGTTTGCTTCCTTTTAATTCAGCTAAATCAACTCTGAATTCGCCAATAAGATGAACCAATTCTTTTTCATCGCTAGATTTAAATTGTCTTATTTTCATTGAAATTCCCTTCTAATCATTAATCTCAACAATTTAATCTATTTGAAATTTAACCTAGACTCTAAAACTTAAAAAAGAAAGATGAGGAAAAAGTTTAAACTGTTATTATTCTTTAACTTTCCTCAAAATTGAGGAAAGTTCTGTCTTAAGTAAATCCCGTATTGCAACACGAATTACTTCCGAACGATTTGGGTATAAGTTCATATTAACTAGTTCCTCTATCCCGGATAGATATGCTTCAGGAATGTGACATGTTATTAATTTCATATTTTTTCTTAAACCCCTTATGATGTTATACTTATTTCTTTTAATATTTGGGAGCTAGTACAGTATAATATATCAATATAATACCACGATAATACAGACAAAAAGTAATTGAGCACCACGATAAATTAACTATGAGCAATTTTAAAATTAAAAATTTTAAAGCTTGTTTTATTCTTTTTTTCTATGGAATTTCTTAGGATTCACAGGGTTTGAAATCTGGATATTCTGCCATATTTAATAATAAGCTTATCAGCTGGAGAAAAACTTTTTCTTAGATCATGAAAGGATATAAGCTATAAAGCATAAAATTGAATGTATCTATTGTGTTTAATATGAAGGTCGCTTCGGTAGTAAATATAAGTAGAAATATTAATCGGTAAAATCGGTAAACATTTTCGATTTTACATTATCTATACCTTAAAAATCTTCTCTACTCATAATAAAGTCTCTATAAATATATTCAATTAAGTTATTATTGATATTAATGGACGTTTTTCTATTGTATTAGAAAAAGTGAGTTTTTATATTAGTAAGAAATATTGAAAATATATGTATTTAAAAACAAAAAAAATAAGAAAAGCAAAATAAAATTGCGAGAATTTGAAAAAGAAGCCCCAAAAGCGGTAATATCTATGAATAATACTATTCATAAAAAAGAATTTATTGATACTTCAGAAATTGTTATCAAGTTAGAAAATTTAACTAAAAAATTTGGTAATTTAACGGCGGTTGATAGCATAAACCTTGAAGTTCATAGGGGTGAAACTATAGGATTAGTAGGTCCTAATGGGGCAGGTAAAACTACCACAATTAAAATGATTGCTAAAATATTGAGACCTACATCTGGTAGAATACTAATTAAAACTAACCAACAAGGATTACAGGATCTCCAGAAGATTTCAAGAACCATAAGTAATATGGGATTTCTAATAGATATTCCCGCTTTTTATGATATGACAGCAGATCAAGTATTAAGGTATTTTGCAAATCTTCAGAATTATCCAAAAGAAAAAATAGATGAACGTATAGACGAACTTTTAACTTTATTTAAACTTGAAGATTGGAGATGGGAAAAAATAAAAACATTTTCTAAAGGAATGGCTCAGAAGTTAGGAATAATTCAAGCAATTATTCATGATCCAGAAATTGTAATATTAGACGAACCTCAAACGGGTTTGGATCCACTGGCTAGAATTGAAATTAGAAGATATATAAGACAATTACAAAATCAAGGAAAGACAATATTTGTAGCGTCTCACTTATTACATGAGATTTCAGAAGTTTGTGATAAAATCGCTTTAATTAATTATGGTTCAATTATTGGATTTGATACAGTTGACAATTTAGAAGGTTCCTTGAAAATTAAATCAATAGAATGTAAGCTTTTAGATCCAATTCTTCCTGAAAATCTTGGACCAATAATAAATAAACTTACAGAAAAATTAAATCCTTATCTAGACCAAAATTTAGATCCTAACATTTCAAAAATCCCTGTAAAATATGATCCAAAGAATCGAGGGTTAATAATATATTATGATGGTAAAAAGGAATCGAGAGGAGAAATATTGAAAACATTAATTAAGGAATTTGATACTGAATTTACTATAATCTCATATACTAAACCAGAAGTTTCTCGATTGGAGAGAATTTATTCCCAAATGATTACAGATAGTATGAAAATGACACAAATTAATATTAGGAGGAAAGATTAATGATTAAAAAATTAATTAATTATAAATTTTCAATAAAACCAATTCTGGATACTTTTATTTTTGAACTTAAAAAGCAATGGAAAAAGTTTGTATTTTTTCTAGTTATATCTATTTTTATTGTGTTTCTTCAAAGTTTTTTATTAAATACATTGATCTCTACAAATTTATTATCTGATACTCAAACTGATTTTTTTAGTAATGGTCTCGGTTTTCTTTCTCTTATAATTTTATTTTCTGGTTGTTTATTTTTTTCAGGAATAATATGTGAAGAATTCAAAACAAAAACAGGAAATATTGTATTCCCAAAAATAAATAAATATAAGTTAATAGCGGGTAAATATTTAGGAAATTTAATATTTGCGATTATAATAATTGGAATTTATTACTTTATTTTAGGACTTTTAGGTTTTTATTACTATGGTGGCCCAATAAATGTAAGAATTTTCTATTCTTTTGGAATAGCTCTCTTATATCTTTTAGCTATAAGTAGTTTTGTTACCTTTTTTAGTTCATTCATGAAAAGTCCTACCATAACGATTGTAGTGTCTATATTATTACTTTTAATTGGATTTAATATAGCTGATGCGATAATAATTGCAATTGCACCAGATTTTGAAACAATTTATTCCTTAACATATATGAGCAATCTTATAACTTCAATTCTTCTAAATCCCTTTCCAGATCCTAGATATATAGATATTACGATTCAAGAGTTTACAATAAGAGCCTGGATCACTCCTAGTGTCGAAATAGGAATTACTATTCTATTATTATACACTTTTATATGCATGATATTAGCTTCTTATTTATTTAAAAGAAGGCAATTATAGGAAAATACAATATAACAAAACAAAAATTAAAAAGATCCTTGAGGAATATGAAAAAGAAAAAGATTTGTTTAATTTTACTTGAAGTAATTATCATAAATTTATTAGCTGTTTCTAGTCTTGCTAATTATAATTATGATATTGCTTTAGAGAAGGGCACTGAGATATTAAATGTAAAAAAATATAATAGAGATGCTTGGTTAACCACAGTAAGTAATTCTACTACACCAGAAAATTGGTTTGAAGGAGATGCTAATAACACAGGCGCAAAAAGCAAATATGTAATAAAAGGATGGAAGGGAATATCATGGAAAACTTACGATGTTTTTACTTCAATATTTCTTCCAACATTTGTTAATCCTGAACAAATCATTCCCTTATTAGTGATTATGAACAATTCTGGATATAATGAAAGTGCTATTAATAATAATTATACTAATAACTACAAATTTTGGGTAGGATTACGTGCTAAATGGAATTTTACAATTAATGATTTTGAAGAAAAACCGATAGATTCAAATGATTTTTTCTTGATATTTAAAAATCCTGAAGATTATATTAAGGTATTAAATGATTATAATAGTATAGCTGAACAGCTTAATAAGGATTTATCAATAAAAATGTCAGGATATTCATTTCCATATTTGAGCGGTGATCAATTTTTATGGATTCTTATTCAAAGTGAATTTGCAATAGCAAAACCGTTTAATAAATATTTATCAATTTTAGTTGATGAACTTGGTTGCAATAATGCTACCGTTAATAATAATGTACTAATAATAGAGCGTGTTGGTGAAACTAATTATATTATAGAAATTTCTTATGGATCTAATGGTATCATGGTTTCTTTCATAGTAAAAGATATAAACGGCGTTATAATTTACCAAATTATAAAAGTTAATTCAGAATGGGTTTTTTATATAATTATAATGGTATTATCAATTTGCCTTGTAGCTTTATGCGCTTTTTTAATACTAAGAAAAAGAAAGATTATGAGATCGCGGAGAAAATAATATTCCATCTTCATTCTCCTTTTTATTATATTTATCAACAGCATATAAATTGATTTAGTTTTTAAGAGGCAGCTTTCAAAATAGAATGAAAAAAAAAGGATTTGTTAAATAAAAATTAAATGGATGTACTAGTATCACTATTCATTTTTTCTTTTGTAGGTTCTTTTTTTGAAGATTCATAACCTGATGGATAAATATTTGTAATTTTGCGAGGTTTGGTATCATATCCATTCTTTTCCATAATCTTATAAAGTTTTTGGATGTTTTCTTCAGCACATAATTCCATAATTTCTCCTGCTAGAAGAACATAAGAAAAACCTGTAAAAAATGGAATTCCACCAAACATAATTACCACTATAAGTATTCCAAAGATAATATTAAAGATTTCTCCCTCTCCAAAAAATCCAGAAAAATCGACTCTACCAAGAAATCTACCAAAAGTAAGTAGAGCCGAAAGACCGGCAATACCTTTAACAATAGATTGAGCCCAGATACTTATTGGTTCAATATCTCCAGGTTGCCGATATTTTTCATGTTCACGGAAGTATACAATTCCAGCATCGTCAAGTAAGTAATTGCCTGAAATGAAGAATGCAAATAATACAAAAGATAAGATCATGGGTAAAACACAGCATAGCATGTATCCCATCATAAAACTAAAGAATTCAGAGGACCCAAACACATCAAAGTCTGTTTTATATCCAAGCCATCTAGTTAAAGCATCATATGCGTAAAAGCCAACAGAAATTGCTAGAAGTAATGGAAGTATTAGCCTTTTAAGTTTAATAATAATTCCGATCTCTTTCCTTTCTCCCAAATCTAGGACAATGATTTCGTTTTTGTACCCTTTAGAAATTTTAAAGAATATATCTCTTAATTTCACAAAAACATATGCAAATTGAGCAGCAAACCGATTATAAAGAGCCGCAGTTAATGGTAAAGTACCATACCAAAATATTGTTACAGTCAAGAATACTAGAATTATGTTTGTATTATTAGAACCTGTAATTAATGTATTATTGAATATATTCATTAGAATCAAAAAGAGTAAGAAAGTTAATGTCATTAACACAATAGCAATTGTATTTACTGCGATGGTGAGTTTATGCTCTTTAACATTTTTACGAGTATAACTTAATCTTTTTCCTCTTGAAGCAATAATTATTACTCCTACTGCCAATAATATTACAAGTACAATAAATAAAGGTAAACCTAAAGGAAATGAAGGTGATAACCATAATCCCAACGGCTTACTGCTGGAAAGAGCTATAACTCTGTCATCCCCAGAAATAACAAAATCTTTTTTACCATCACCATCAAAATCACTCTTAGTAATTATAGAATCAGCATAATACTCTGTATTCAATATCGCAAATTCTTTTCCATCAACACTTAAAATAGTATAACGGCGTACATCACTAAATGATGCAAAGGGTTCATATCTCTCATGATAGATTATTTCATCAATTGAATCACCATTAAGATCTTCATTTAATACGAAAACCTCCGCTTCAATGTCTTCTCCATGCTTTATGATTTCCCAGATTACATCCTCAGATGTAAGATCAAGAGAATATATTTGCATAACCCTTTCTTCAAATCCACCATTATATCTATAATTTGCATTTGATAAGATATAAGTTATGCCATCTCCCTCAACACTGTGAATTTCTTCTATATTTATTTCAGGGTGTGTTTCATCTAAATTTATATCATCAGGTAGAATAGTAAATTCCATAATGATTTCACCATTATCGCCATTTAATAGAAACATGTTTCCGTTCCAATTAGAAGCTAAAATTTCTGAAATTCCATCTAAATTTAAATCTTCAGTGATTAGACATTGATTAATATCTTCGGGTAAACTAATATTATAGATTGGATCAAGAAAATTGAATATAGTTGTATTAAACAAAATGAGAGAATTGGTGCCGATATATAATAAATGATGTTCCCCATGATAATTAAAGAATTCTATATCTGGGACTTTGGATCTGTCCCAAATTCCCCCGATGTAGAGAGGAATACTATTAGTTTTAGTTCCATTAATAAAGTAACTTGTAAGACTCATGTTATACTCAAACCAAGTATGATCCTCCTCAACAACTTCAGTTGCTTTACTTTCTAACATAATTAGATCTTCCCGCTGATCTGACAAATCTTCAATAGATACTAAATCATGTACATAAAAATTTGTGAAATTAATTTTATCTCCAGTTAAAATTGCTATATCTTCTCCATCATTTCCGTTAATAAGTTGATTTGTATACAAATTTGGTAAAATTTTTGGTTGAGCATGACCATTTTGAAAAGTCCAATTAGGAGCTATTGAACCTTTGCTTACAAAAAAATCTCTAACCCCATCTCTATCGATATCCATTATGGGAAATACTTTCTTCACAGGACCATTATACTCTCTCACCCATAATGACCTTCCATTTAATCCCTCTAAACAGTATATACCACCATATTGAATTGTTGAAAAGTACTCTGGACGATCAGTCCCTCGAATATCTGCATAACTAATGATATCATTATTACCATTACCATTTATATCTTCGATTTCAAAAGAATAGAGTTCTATTGGGTAAGTATCCCTAATATCCTCCCATGCCCATCCAGGTTGTAGTTCCATTTGAGTCATAAATACAATTCCTAAAGAGCCAAATATTATAAAAGAAACTGCTAAAAGTACTAAATTTATGGGACGTGAAATATTATCTTCGCTATTTCGAGATTTCATTTAAATCAAATATTGTTTTTTATTATATTCTTATAATATAAAATTAAATTTTAAATTATAAAATCTTTAAGAAAGAAGTCTTATTTATAATTTTATTATTTGTTAAGGAATAAACTAATAGAGAATTTAAAAAAGAAAAAAAATAATTATTAAATGGGGTGCTTTAGGTGTGGTTCACACACACAGTGTGAATATCTCGAATCTAAAGCGCTCCGCCTAAAATTTCTAATTAAAAATTGTACTAACTTACATCTATTTTCTTGGCTGGTTTTTTGCCGAATGTTATCTTTAGAAGACCATTTGCCATTTTAGATACTATTGTGTCAGTATCTGCATCAACTGGTAAAGGAATATCCATATTTACGTCTATAAAAGTAACTCCCTTCCAGAAAAACGGTCCACAACAATCATGAGGAGATCTCTCTTCTTCTGGCTTTTCTTTTACATTTTCTTTTTCCGGGATTTTTGGCTTCTCTGCTTTAATATTAAGATGCTTATTGAGTAAAGAAACCGTCACTTCTTCTTTTGTACGACCAGCTAATGGTACGGTAATCAAATAGCTTTCTCCAAGATCTTCAAGATTATACGGTATATGATTCCCCATAAAACCTCTCATAAAATGCATAGCCATCTTTTTCATCTGAAGAGGATTAAATGGGAAACAGCCCATCATTCCTTTTCGACCATGATGTCTCTTATGTTGATGTGGATTATAGTCACCTTGATGATTCATATTTCTTTTACCTCTCTTTTTTAATTTTTATTTAAATTTCTGAAAATTTAATTATTTTTGGCATTTTTAGTTTAGATATTCATCATTTTTTTATCATAATCGTCGTCATCCAGGATTTCAATAGTTTTGGCATTTTTTCTTTTTTCTTCAATATCTTTTAGAATTGAATAAGAATCGTCTATTTGCTTATTCAACTTTTCAACTCTCTCTTGAAGTTTATCTCTTGTTATTTCTAAGGTTCTAATATGACTTTTTATCCGATTTAAGTTTTGTAAAGAAAGATCATTTTCGTTTATTTTCACATTAATTACAGATCTATGGTGTGGGTAACTACAAAACATAGTTTCAATGTTATTTTTGATTCGAGGGATATCATCAATCATTGTAAATATAAAATCCATCAAAGAATACATGCTAGGTTGAATGTTGCTATCTAAGACGTTTCTGAGTTCCTCGATGCCATTCTTATTGATATTATATTTCTTTTTTAACCTATTACCCTCTATAACTTCAGATATTTCAACAAAACCATTATCAGCTAATTTATTTAGTAAAGGATATATTGTTCCTGCAGATCCTCTCCATAAACCTTTAAATTTTCGATTAATTCTCTGAGTGATTTCGTAACCTGTAATTCCTTCATTATTTTTTATTATCTTAAGAACTAATATCTCTAAACCCGATAAAGTATCTGTGTGATATCCTCTAAATCGTTTGCCAAAAAACATAATTTTTAACCTCTATTTACAATATATATAGATCAAAAATATATATCGTAAATCGAACATTACTTAATAAAAACAAACACACTTATATAAATGTTTGGATTGAAAATATCACAAGGAACCGTCTATAAAATCTAAGATCCACTAATTTTAGTTATCGATTATCAATTAAACCCACTATCAACTATATCAAAAATATTATTTATCCTAATTTATATTAATATTCATTATGCCGATATTGGGAATAAATAGTGAAAAATGTACCAATTGCCAGCAGTGCATACCAGAATGTCCAACTAGAAATTTTAGTATAGATGAAAATCAGAATGAAGTCATTTTCAGCAATTCAAGATGTATTTTATGTGGTCATTGTATTGCGATTTGTCCTGAAAATGCAATATTATATGAAGATATGAAAGATATTGCTGTGAATTTTGAAGAACTAAGTGATTCTAATTCACATGAAGCGCTATTTAAATTAATGCGTTCTAAAAGGTCAGTCAGGCAATATCAAAACAAACAGGTCCCCCATGAAATAATTGAAAAAATTGTTGAGAGTATTAGATATGCTCCTACAGCTATTAACCTTCGAACTTTAAAATGCATTATTATTTCGAGTAAAAAGAAAATTGGAGAATTTACAGATTCCATTATAGATTCAATAAAATCAGAAAAGGAGAAAATGAACCTTAAAAAAATGAGAGAAGCTGGTTTAAATCCATTTTTTTATAATGCTCCTCATATCCTAATTCTCCATTCGAAAAATGGTTGGGGTGAAATAAATGCTACTATTGCGATAACATATGCAATGCTTTATGCTGAATCTTTAGGGTTAGGATCTTGCTGGATTGGGGGAATTCAGAAATATCTTCTGAAAAATAAAGAAAAATCAAAAGATTTACTTGGTATCGATGATGATATTGTTGGTATTATGATTTTTGGATATCCTGCAGTGAAATATAAAAGAGCACCACCTCGTCCACCAATAGAAACTAAAGTAATAGATAGTCCAGAATAATTGATTAAAAATATATTAAATAATAAAATTCAGTATTAATAACCATGCCAATTTTAGGAATTAATTATGACAAATGCACGAATTGTAATCAATGCATAAAAGATTGTCCCACTAAAAATTTTAGTATGGATAGAAATCAAAAGCATATCATTTTCAACGATTCAAGATGTATTTTGTGTGGCCATTGTATTGGGGTTTGTCCTGAAAATGCGATATTATATAGCAACATGGAAGATGATTTATTAGAGTTTAAAGAGAGTAGAGATCCTAGTGAATTAATCTCATATGAGTCAATGTATGAATTATTCCGCGCTAAAAGATCAATCCGGCAATATAAAAGAGAAAATGTTCCAAAAGATATAATTAAAAAAGTAATAGATTCAATGAGATATGCTCCAACTGGGGCGAATATGCGGACCTTGAAATGCCATCTAATTTCAAATGAAGACGAAATAAAATTATTATCAGATTCAGTTTTAGATGCTTTAGAATATGGAGAAGCTAGAGATCGTCTCAAGGAAAGAAGAGAGAA
>CAYSZJ010000030.1:0-37348 GCA_964435435.1 uncultured archaeon | reverse complement strand
TAGATGCTTTAGAATATGGAGAAGCTAGAGATCGTCTCAAGGAAAGAAGAGAGAAAGGAATTGACCCTATTTTTTATAATGCCCCCTGTGTTCTAATATTTTATTCGAAAAATCCTTGGGACACTAGAAATGCCACTATTGCTATGACTTATGGAATGCTAAGTGCCCAAACATTAGGTTTAGGAAGTTGCTGGATTGGATATGCCCACGGAATACTGTCAGAAAATCCAGAAATATGTAAAAGAATTACCGGGATTCAAACCTATGTTTTAGGTGTTATGACAATAGGGTATCCCGCAGTGAAATATTACCGAGCACCTCCTCGTCCACCATTGGAAGTTAGAGGATTTGAAGATTTAGACTAAATGCTTAGCCTAACTATTGTAGATGTAAAATATCTAAATTTTTTATATTCAATTATTATAATCTTGATTATGATGTTTAGTTATCCTATATTAATTCGAGAAATTCTTTACATTAACACGAATAAATAGAAAAATATATTTATTTTATAAAAATTAAGCATTTGTGAAGATTATGTTAGCACAATTATCTGCATTTGAAATTTTTTATGGAAGTTTTACTTTTGCATCTGTTGTTATATCTACAATTTTAGGTCTTTTTATCGCACTAAAGTATATTAAACATAGAAAAGTAGAATTACTATTAGTTGGAATTACATGGATATTTTTAGCAAGTCCATATTGGTCAGATGCAATACAATTCGTTATAGTTATGTTATACGAAATTGAATTAGATTCACCTCTATATTTCTTTTTAGCTAATGCGTTTATTGCACCAATTCATATTACTTGGTCTATTGCCTTCACAAATTTTCTATTCAAAAAGCAACAAAAGAAAATTCTAATATTTTTTGGGATTGAAGCTATTATATTTGAGCTTGCATTTCTAATTGTATTTTTTATGAATCCCTACTTAATTGGGGATCAAAAAAGTGCTTTTGTTGTCGAATGGGCAATTTGGATACAAATTTATTTACTATTTTCAATTATTCTCTTCTTAGTTACTGGGTTTTTATTTGCAAGAGCAAGTCTAAAATCAGAAGATTCTGAGCTTAAACTGAAAGGAAAATTTTTGATTATTGCCTTTATAACATTTACTATTGGCACTATCATTGATGTTATAGGTGCGGATAATCCTACAGAAATAACTATACTTTTTGCTAGAATATTCGTGATTGCTAGTTCACTCTGTTTTTACATCGGATTTACTTTACCTAAATTCGTTAAGGATTTGTTCATAAAATAGAAGAATCAAATTTTTTTTTATTTTTTTATAAGTAATTTTCTTGTAATATTACTATAATACAGAGAGAATATTAGAAGATATAAAATTTACCGTGAAATGAATCTTTCACGAATATTGTCTTAAATCATTATATTGTAAATTTTTAAAAGGAAATGATTTTACATACCCATAATAGATAAAAGAAACTTGAAAAATTCATTATAAAGGTAAGATAGGTATTAAAGAAGAAATAATTAAAATTTTAGAAAAGACCGGTGCGTTAAAATTTGGTGTATTTACTTTAGCATCTGGTGAAAAGTCAAAATACTATATTGATTTACGAGTCATTCCAAATTTTCCAGAAGCATTTGAAAAATTGATTGGCTTTGCAGTTAACTATTTAAATAAATTCTGCCCTGAAATTGATGGTGTGGTTGCTATCCCACTCGCTGGCATGCCTTTTGGTATTATGATTGCTAATTAACTTCACAAACCCTTTTATATTTTGAGAAAAGAACCAAAGAAACATGGACTCAGAAAAATGATTGAAGGGGAAATCAAAAAAGGGCAAAAAATTCTATTAGTTGATGATTTGATCTCCAACGGTTTTAGTAAACTCTTTGCGATAAATGCTTTGAGAGAAGAAAGAGCTGATGTAGAAAATTTATTCGTTTTTATTGACAGAAAACCAGATGGCCTTGCAGATTTTGAGAAAGAACATTTAATTAAAGTTCATTATCTCATAAATGTAAAAGATATTCTTGCAAGAGTCTAATATAATTAAATGAGTAGAGAATAAACTATAGAACACAGGATAAATTGATAATATCTATGAGTTTATGGGATGAAATATCAAAGAAAATCAGTTTTCATGCTGTTTATGATAATTCAATTTTGGATGCTCTCTATTTTGCCAAAGAAAAAGGATTCGCAGGGATTCAAGTAGCTGTTGAAATTCCCCATTTATCATTTGAAAATATATCGGATAAGCAATGTTCTAAAATACGAGAAATTTGTGAAAAAGATAATCTTTATCTCTCTATTCATGGTCCAGATGTAATTACTTCGTTATTGACAACTAACGATCATTTAAAACAAGGTATTTTTTCTTATTATAAAGAACTTTTTACATTTGCTGAAAAAATTAATTCGAAATTAATAACTATACATCTTGGTAATATTACTAGATTTCCTACTGATACCGACCCAGAAATTGAATTACCAGAAGAAGATCTAGTAATTTATAAAAAGACATTTAATAATAATTTACGGTCTCTTTTGGAACTTGCTAATAAACAATTTTTTATATGTATAGAGAATGATAGATCAAATTCAATCATATTAGATGTTGTGCAACCTTACCTAAAGAAAGAGGAAGTTTGGCTTTGTTGGGATTTAGCAAAAAAATATGATTCATCATTTAATAGAGATGAAAAAATAGAAAAATTTTTTCTCAATAATATCAATTCTATTAAACAAATTCATCTACATGATCTAACTTCTAATGGAAAAAGTCATAAGGTTATTAGTTCCGGACTTCTTGATTTTAAATACTTCTTAAACAAGTTAAAGATAGAAGAAATCATGGATTTTTGCCTTGAAGTTCGACCTCACGAAAAAGCCTATGAAAGTCTTCTAAATTTAAAACGTTTACTCACTTCAAATAATTAACATTTACAAAATTGTTTGATTAGAAACACCATGGAAAAGAAATTTATATACATAATAATATTTATAACGGTAGTTATAGGTGCTTTTATTGTTGGAATTCTCATATATAGTTTTCATGAAGATTTCTTTTGTATTTTATTCTTTTTAATCCCAATAATTATACAAAAATAAATCAAACAAGAGAGAAATAAAGCCCCTCCTATTATCCCTATCATAAAAAATATAGGTGACATAAATATCATCGGACTCATCCATTTTTCTACCAACTTAAATTCAATTAAGCTCTCATTTTGACCTTCAGTATTGTCAAAAATGAAAATATACAGATCTTCAGCAGGATTTATCACAAATCTGTATTGGGCTTCTATTAGGATATGTTTAAGATGTTGAGTATTATACCCATAAACGGTAAGGTAAATATTTTCCCCTTGAATAGTTATATCGCCACTTAAAATAGACTTACATAATATACGAACATGATGGACTGTTCCTGAATTATATGGATCATCTTGAACACCGGGACTAACAGCCACCGAAGTATGAATCACAAGTTCTGTGTTAGTTATCGGAATTAAGCATATTATTATTAAACTAAGCGCAATTAGTGATAAAATTGACAATTTTAAGTTATTCCTAAAAACATCTCTTTTTGGTCGTTTCATTCTGAATTCCCATTAGATGAAACTGAAAGAACATATTTAAAGGATCTAATATGGTTCAAATAATAAAAGAAAAAATTATAAAGAATATAATTTCTGAGCAGCTTTTTCCATAATAATCTCTATTTCTTCTTCAGTGAAATTCTGCCGCTAAGGAAATTCTGCCGCTAAAGAATCGATATATACAGGATGACTATACTTCGCTTCCATTGGTGCTGGTTCTGAACCACTATGAATTAGTATGGGAAGTCCATAATCGGTTGCTCGTTTATATAATGGAAAACAGATAGAATCATCTGGAAAGAATCCTGCGGTAGGGTGAATTTTCAAACCTATTGGTTCATATTTTTTCATTGCGCGATCTAATAACTGTATTGCTTCTTTTCTTCTAGGATCTATTCCAAAAAAGGTCTTTAATCTATCGGGATGTGTTTCAACTACATTGGCATGGATATCATTTTTTTCTTTTACAGAGATTTTATTTTGGTTCTCAGAAATAGGAAATTTTAACCAAAAGTCAAGTGGAAGCAAAATAGCTTTATCAATTTTTGCCCTTTTCATTTCTCTAATAAGGCGTTCACCATTTTTATCTGAAAGAACAACAAGTAACTGTTGATACAATCGATAAGCATCTTGATATTCTTCTTTTGCTCTACCAGAAATTGCAGCAGCAACGCGAGCACATCCCATAAAAAATTCCTCAGGGTCAGATCCTTCAAAAAACAGGTGAACATGTGAATCTATATTCATTTTCCGTCTTTTTTTCTTTTATTTTTATTTAATAATTATTAGATTTTAATAAACATATTTAGCTAATAAAAAATATAAATTTATAATATCAGTTTAAGGTCTAACTATTTCCACTGAAAATGAAAAACAATATAAATGTCAAATTTGATAAGATTAAAGGTATTTTAGCAGATATTGACGGAACGCTTTATTTTAAGGGAGCTCCAGTTTCGGGAGCTATTGAGACAATTTCTAAACTACGTGAAATGGGTCTAAAATTCCTTTTTTTCACAAATACGGATAGTAAGTCACCTAAAACGGTTCTACAAATTTTACAAGATTATGGATTCACCATTACTGAGGATGAGATTTTTACTCCAATTATAGCGTTAAAAGAATTTTTATCTAAGCATCCTGATAAAAAATCTTATTTCATTACCACTGTAGAAGTTGAGAAGGAATTTCAAAAATTTCCTCAAGTCAAAGGCTCTGAGGTACCTGATTTTGTAATTTTAGGTGACTTTCATGACAATTGGGATGTTAATCGATTAAATCAAGCCTTTAAATATGTAATAAAAGGTGCTAAACTTCTGGGGACACAAGGTAATAAATATTATCTTGATCATCATGGTGAACCAGTTATAGATACAGGTTCATTTGTTCATATGATTGCCAATACAGCTAACGTAATTCCCAAAATATTCGGTAAACCTTCAAAAGAATATTTTTTACATGCATTAAAAAAACTAAATCTTAAGCCAGATGAAACTCTTGTTATTGGAGATGATATTGAATCCGACATTCAAGGCGCTATTAATGCGGGTATTAAAGGAATCTTAGTAAAAACTGGAAAAGGGGAATTTTTTGAGTTAAAAGAATCTAAAATTATACCATATAAAATAATTAATTCTTTCAGCTCTATTCTAGAATTGATTTAAAATAACATAGATAAAAAATAAATAATATAAAACATTGAGAGTCCAATTTTTATAAATCTGTAAGTTATTTGAGTAATCTTTTTTAACCAAAACATTTATATATTGTTTTTTGTGTATGATTCGTAACAACATAATTTAACAGAAAAATGGGATGTTTAATCCTTGGCATTAACTAAAAAAGAATTTCATGTCAGAGATTTAGTAATTGATGACGAATACGGGGTAATTGACTCAAATGCGAGTATTCAAGATGCTGCGAAAAAGATGAAAGAATTAGGAGTCCCAGATTTAGTAGTTGTCGAAGGAGAAAATCAAAAAGTGCTTGGAGTTATAGCTGATTTTGATATTGTTCAAAATGTTGTGGCTGAGGGTGTTGATTGTAAAACTGAAAAAGTAGTCTCAACTATGTATACGATTACGCCAGTAACACCAGATACTCCTGTATCAGATGCTTTTAATAGAATGCGTGATTTAAATGTCAACGTTGTACCTGTAGTTGAAAACGAAAAACTAGTGGGCGTATGTTCAATTCAAGATTGCTGGAGTTATATTCCTGATAAAGTTGTAGATAAAATAGGACTAATTCCCGTTAGAAATACAAGAGTTGCAGAATTTTGGTTTGCGAGTGTTTGTGCAATATTAGCATTCACTTTAGGTATTATTTTACCTCTTGTTGGAGTTTTTGGGTATTTTTATGGGAACCAAACAGATCTTTTGAGTTTATTAGGTATGGCCGAAATTAGAGGTGGAAAAGTTATATTTCATTTATTTGAAGCTCGTGGAGTAGGAATACTAATACCATTTCTGGATTTATTTACTAGAGATGGTATAATGTGGTTATTGATTGATATTTGTAGTATTTTACTCCTAATATTTGGCATTATAGGGTTATTTTCATTAATATATGTCAGTTTTTCTGATACAAGAAATTTAGAAACAGGTCAACTTGTTCGAACAGTAGTTCCTGGATTAGTTATATTTTTTATGGTTCTTGAATGGATATTTTTCGCTATTGCTTTTACAATTACAACACCTCCACCTAATATTCAAATAGATGGGATAGGATTAACAATGTCAATTATTTCAATGGTATTGCTTTTGTTAGCTATTAATCGAGACTATATATTCCGTGAACAGATAAGTCCTGATATTACTAAAAGTGAGGTGTCAACATAGAGAATGCCCAGAGGCGGCGGCGGTGGATTTAGAGGCGGTGGATTCCGAGGCGGTGGATTTAGAGGCGGTGGATTCCGAGGCGGAGGATTTAGCGGCGGTTTTAGAGGAAGTGTCGGGGGCGGTGGAAGACCTTTCGGACGAACTGGTGCTACTCGAATTTCATCAAGATCTCCAAGAGGTCCTTATTCACACACATATCATCGACCACATCGCAGATATTATAGACCAGCATGGTGGTATCATAGACCTTGGTATTGGAGATGGTGGTATTCACCTTGGTGGGCAGGACGTTGGTATCGACCTTG
Organism: uncultured archaeon; assembly: GCA_964435435.1. GTDB lineage: Archaea > Asgardarchaeota > Lokiarchaeia > Sigyniarchaeales > SOKP01 > Loki-b32. The sequence goes on along the minus strand of CAYSZJ010000030.1, from coordinate 30,622 downwards.
GTATTATAGTCCAGTGTATATAGTAGGTGGAATAACATTTATGATCGTTCTTGCATTAATAATATTACCTCTTGCTGGTGTAGCATTATTATATCCGTTTAGTGATGCAAACGCAGAGGGAATGGTCACTTATCGCTCTACTGAGACTTTGTATTTTAATGAATTTTGGTATGAATATGAATACATCGAAGAAGGAAATGAGATTTCAATAAATAGAATTCAATCAAATTTAGTTGATATCAATTTTGCTATAGATGATCGACCTTTTGAAAGGATTCCTACAAAAACGATGTATTTTAGAGAAATAGATTTTATAAGTTTAGATGCTGAACAATATGAGTATTTATGGTTATTCCTAAGACCAGGATCATTAATTGAATATGATTTCAATTCATCAAATTCAATAGATTTCTTCATTGCTGATGGATATGATCTATATTCATGGGATCAAGGTGAATCTCCAGATTTTTATGTGAATAAACCAAATACTAATGTTGAGACTGGATCTTTTTCAGTCACAGAGGCAAATGATTACTATGTAGTATGGTACAATGATGAAGCATCTACAGTTGATATCGATTTTACTGTTGATTTTTCAGTTGCTAGTGTAGTAGATTTTACAACAACCAATTTCTATATAAATGAAACAACATATATATCTGAAGAAACATTTACTGTTCCCAATTCAGGGAATTGGTATTTCTTTATCTATTTTGACCCTATAAACTCAATAGAAGAATATACAACGATCACTTTTGATGTGAGTTATGATACGGGAAAAACTTCTGTTAATAGGTGGCTTGATGTTCAGTGGATTTTTATCATTGTCCTAGTGGTTGTTGTAATTATATTAATTGCTGCGTTGATAGCAAGAAGAAGTCAGAAAAAATTGAAACTTAAAACACCCACAAAGACAACACCTGCTAAAGTATCACCATACAAAACTACTACTCCGAAAGCTGAAGAGAAAGTTTCTAAATGCCCACGTTGTGAAGCGCCGCTTAAACCAGATGCTAAATTTTGCTCTAAATGTGGAGGTAAAATTGAAGGAAGACAAATCGGACAACCTACTATAACAACACCCGCAAAATCAAAAACATGTTCCTTGTGTGGCAGTAAATTATCAGAAAAAGAAAAGTTTTGCAAATGGTGTGGTACGAAAGTAGAAGATTAATCTAGGATAAATTACATAAAAGTTTTTTTTTTCATTTTTTATTTTAAATTAATATAATTTTTCAATTTATTTCAATAAACTCTCAATTAGATCTACACCACATTTTTCGCAGTATTTTTGATCTTTACTTAGAATTTTTGCCCCGCAATTTCTGCAATACTTTAAATCTTCAGGTAATCCTTCTCTTCCCGGCTTTAATTCTTTTTCTTCTCGAGCTTCTAAGTATTTAGTGTATTCTGATTTAGGCTTAGTTTTCTTCTCTAATGATTCTATTACATCTGTTAACCATACCATAAAAATATATTTTTCTGTATCCTCAATAGTTTTAAAAGATCTATAATCTACTTTTATTTTATCTGGTGCATCTATAAATGGTCTACTACCAATTTCTAAAAAAGTATTATAGAACAGAATTCCATCATATATTAAATTCTTAATTGTTTGATTTTTTTCGACTTCATAGGCTAAATCAAACCCAGTAGCTCCTGTGTGTATCATTCTTAATAAATGTTTTAGGAAATTCAAATGCTCTTCCAAATCTTTACTGTTTTCCTGAAATCTCATATTAAAATTAGTTTTGAGAACTTCCTCTTCTAATAGAACATTAATTGACTCTATTTTAAATTTTTTTCTGTAAATAATTGAAAATCAAAATTTTAAATCAAAAATATTAAAAAAAGAAGCCTAATACTCTTTTAATTTTATTGCATTGAAAATGAAAACAATATTTATAAAAAGTTATTCCATATTTTCAACGGGTTTAGCTTCGCCGTTGTTCTTAAACGGATTATATAATCCCTTTATCTCATTAAGATCAACTGTCACTATAGTGTGGGCTGTATGTCTCCTTTCAAATTTCTTTATCTCAAATTGATTTATTGGATTATCTGGATGAATTATCATATATTCTTTACATTTTATACAAGCACGAGCCCGAACCATAATATTAATCTCCTAATTATAATCCATTTTACTTTAACGTACAAAATTATTTCAAAGTTTTGGTTTTGATTTAAAAATGTTTTATAACAACGTACAAAAATATGTTTAAATACTAAAAAATTTTTTTAAATTATTGAAATCTTTAATTAAATTTCCATTAAGTTTGGAATCGTTTCAATCCAGAAATCTTTCAATTTTTCAACATCTAGTTTAAAACTGAGTGATCTCAAACCTTTAATGCTAATTTCTGGATTGGCAGTTACAATACCAATTTTATTAATACTAACTTCATATTTTTTTGAAATTTCCACAATAGTATTATAATCATTAGGATCTGTCTCTAGTATAAATCTACCTAATGATTCACTAAACAGAAATTCATCATCTCTTAGATTTTCGCTAAAACAGTTTGAAAGGTCTATATCCGCCCCCAATTTGTGTTTAAAGCACATTTCTGCTATTGTTATGATAAATCCTCCTATATTAACATCATGATTTGCTTTCACAAGATTTCTGTTATATAAGTCGAAAATAAAATCCCAGGTTGCCTTGATTTTTTTTTCATCTACGGAGGGAGGTACACCGCCTTCTAAATCATGAATTACAGAGTGATATTCTGATCCTCCTAATTCTGCTTTAGTTTCTCCTATTAGAAATATATCATCACCAACATTTTTAAAGGGAAGTGTTATTATATTTTTTTCACCTTCAATAAGACCAACAATCATTATCATAGGCGTTGCTTTTATTGCTATTTTCTTGACCTCATCTTCATTATAGAATGAGACATTTCCGCCCACTATAGGTATCCTGAGAGTCCTGCAGAAATCATTCATGCCATCAACAGCTTTAGAAAAATACCAAAAAGATTCAGGAATTTCAGGGTTTCCAAAATTACAACAGTTTACCATCGCCATTGGTTTTGCTCCATTCGCTATTATATTCCCACATTCTTCAACTAATCCTGCTTTTGCACCCTCATATGGATCTAAAAAGCAATACTTTGAATTCACACCAACACTGGCAGCGATAAATTTATTTGTACCTATTATTCTTAGAACACCTGAATCTCCTTCACCACATTTGACCACAGATCTAATCCCAACCTCATGATCATATTGTCGATACACCCATTCTTTACTACAGATGTTTTCTGATGATATTAACTTATAAACAATCTCGGTTAAACTTAAAGATGGCTTAGGAGTTTTCTGGGATAATAACTCGTCTAAGTATGATGGTCGTTTTTCTTGCCGTGTAAAAGTTGGGGACTCTGAAAGAGCTTTTGAAGGGATGTTTACAACCAGATTTTCTTCATCAAATACTTTAAGTACTTTTGAATCATCTGTTCTACCGATAACAGCAAACGCCATTTCATATTTTCTAAATATATCAAGAACAGTATCTAATCCCTCAGGTTTAACAATGAAAGCCATTCGTTCTTGTGATTCAGAGAGCATTATTTCATAAGAATTCATTCCTGGTTCTCTTGTAAATACTTTTCTTAAATCTACCTTTGCTCCTGTATTTCCATCACCAGTTAATTCACTTGTTGCGCAAGTTAATCCCCCTCCACCAAGATCTTTTAATCCTCTTACGAAACCAGTCTTTACAGCTTCCAGTGTTGATTCAATAATCATCTTTTTTGTAAATGGATCACCAATCTGAACTGCGGGTCTATCAGCTTCTGACATTTCTGTTAGAGTACGAGAAGCAAAAGTTACCCCATGTATTCCGTCTCTTCCTGTGGATCCACCCATTAAAATTACATAATCACCAGGGTTATAAGCTCTACTTGGAGCATGTTTAAAATCTTTAATTGTTCCTAATCCTATACATGCTACATTCACTAAACAATTACTTTCAAAACTGTCATCAAATTCAACCTCACCCCCAATAGTAGGAATACCAGTACAATTTCCATAATCGGCAATACCCTTAACGACATATTTAAATAACCATTGTGAATGTGGATTATTTTTTAAATGACCAAATCTTAGTGGATCTAATAGAGCGATTGGTCTAACACCCATACATAAAATATCTCTTATTATCCCACCAATCCCTGTAGCAGCGCCATGATAAGGTTCAATTGCAGAAGGATGGTTGTGAGACTCGATTCGAAACGCTAATGCATATCCATCACCGATATCAATTACTCCAGCATCTTGTCCAGGACCAGCTAAAACATAATCATAATTGGCTTCAGCATCTTCAAATTGTTTCAATTTTGGGCGAGATGACTTGTAAGAACAGTGTTCACTCCACATCACTTCGTAAGCACCGAGTTCAGTTACAGTTGGTTCTCTATTTAATTTTCTTTTAATCTCTTCAAATTCCCAATCTGTTAATTCCACTTCTACTTCCTTACCATTCAAATTGATTTTAGTCATTAAGATTTCCTCCGCTTAATAAATTCTACTAGAGATTCAAAAAATAACTTCCCATGATCAGTTCCCTTTGGACTTAAAATTGCTTCTGATGCCCGTTCTGGATGAGGCATCAATCCTATGCAATTCTGTTCTAGATTGCATACTCCTGCAATATAGTCTAAGGATCCATTAGGATTTGATTCTTCCTTTAGTTTCCCATTATCAGTAGAATATCTAAATACAATTTGATCATTTTCTTCTAATTCTTTTGGATTATTAACATAATATCGTCCTTCCGCATGAGCAATTGGAATATCAATTACTTCACCTAATTTCATTTTATTAGTAAGTGCTGTTTTATTATTTTCTACTTTAAGATTTACCCATTTGCAAATAAATTTGAGAGATTCATTTCTTAATAATGCGCCTGGAAGAAATTGAGCTTCAGTTAAAATCTGAAATCCATTGCAGATACCTATTACAGGTCTCCCATCTTTAAGCATTATTCTTGCCTCATCTATAGCAGGACTATGAGCCGCAATAATGCCAGCTCTTAAATAATCCCCAAAAGCAAAACCTCCAGGTATCACTACTGCATCATAATTCGACTCTTTAAAATGATTATGCCATATAAGTTCAGCTTTAAGATTAACGACATTATTTAAAACGTGTATAGTATCTAAATCACAATTGCTCCCCGGCATTTCTATAACTGCTATTCTAACACTCATAATTATTTAAGACTCTTTTTGAATTTTTAAAATCTTTAAATTTTGAGTTACCGGGTTGAATATTCTTAATTTGTTACACATATCTTCTATAATTTCTTTTGCATTTTCTTCATTTTCAGCAGAAATATGAATACGAAGATATTGACCACTGCGAACATTTGAAATCATATCATAACCTTTTTTGGCTAGGAGATCTCGTTTTATAGTTGCGCCAACAGGATCTCTTGCCATTTCTTTGTTAGTCATGATGATTTCGACTATAAAATTAGCTTGCATCATTCTCAAGAAGAAACGAGTAAATTTTTTTTCTTTTTAAATGAAATAAATTCTAGGCGATCCATTTATGAAAAGAGAGGTGGTATATATTATTATTAATTCTTATTAACTTAAAAATAATTTCCATCGACAAAAAGGACAAAATACTGTTTTTTTTCATTATTTTTGAATGATTTATGTCGATTGGATTATGAAATTTTAATGAGAAAAAAAATGTTAAGACAAAAGAAATCTTATTATGAATTTTAAAGTGATTCGAAATTTTATGAACGAAAAATGGTTCATGCAATTAAGCTTATTATAACTGCTAAAATTAGGGCTAAAAGGCCAAACATTAAACTGTAAGCGCTCCTTTTAGGAAATTTTCTTGCAATATTTTGCTGATTCTTACTTTCTTTATAGGTTTTAATATCCAGAATTACAAATACAAAACTCAGGATAAATAATATAAAATCAATAACTAACAAAATAATAGTAAACATTATACGATAAAATATTAATTTGTTATATAAATTTTTCTTAAATTCTATAAATAATTGGTTTCCTTTAGATTCTCATAAATTCTTTGATAAACTTCTGCGATTTCAGCTTTAAATTCCTGCCCAGTAATTCTTTCAAAGCTTTTCATATATCTTTTTGCTAATTCGATTTTAATATCATCAGATATTGGTGGTATATCTTGGTCTGGTTTGATGTCAGGAAAAATTTCGGGATATGTTTCCATTAGCCATCCCCTAAATATTTCTTTATCTAAAATTTCTGGTTCTTCTCCTTTTTCAAATTTCTCTTCGTATGTATCGAGGGTCCAGAATCGAGATGAATCTTGAGTGTGAATCTCATCAATAACTATAACTTCACCCTCTTTTAAACCAAATTCATATTTAGTATCGACTAAAATAAGCCCATTTTTCTCACAATAATCTTGACCAAATTTAAATAGTTTTAACGCAATTTCTTCCATTTTTTCATAAACATCGTTATCTACCATATTATTTTTAAGAATCTCTTCTTTGGAGATATAGATGTCATGTCCAGTTTCTGCTTTTGTTGAAGGTGTAACTAAAATATCGTCAAATTTTTGATTTTTTTGAATTCCTTTAGGTGGTATTATACCAGATGTTGTTTCTCCTTTTAAGAAATTTCTCCACATCGTTCCAGTTATATATGCCCGTACAATCATCTCAATCGGTACTGTATCGCATTGCTGTACTACTGAAACATTTGGATCTGGTACATCAATAAGATGATTTTTAGCAATATTTTTAGTTTTTTCAAACCAAAATGTTGAGATTTGGTTAAGCAGCTGACCTTTGAATGGAATAGTTGTTATTACGCGATCAAATGATGAAATTCTGTCTGTTGCAATAATAATCCGAAGATCTCCCTTGGTATAATTATCACGTACTTTTCCTCTATATAAATTTCCTAGACTCGAAAAATTAGTCTCTTTTAAGGTGTTTTTTAATTGATTCTTTATAGTTTCTTCAATATTTTCAGCTACCATGATTTCTAGATAATTGAAAAAACCATAAAAAATCTTTTTATTAATAATGAAATAATAAACAAGTCAATCTACATCAAGAGGAATGCCACATTTATTACATCTTTTAGCTCCTCGAAATAGAGGATTTCCACAATCAGGACAATGATAACGTTTCTCTTCCTCTTCAACCCACTTTTCTGTACCAAGCTCTTTCCACCTTGGTATTGCCCTCATAATGACTTTTTTACCGACGGGTATTGGAAATTTTTCTATTAATTTACATGGAAAATCATCACATTGATAACAACCATCGATTTCTTTACTCTTTATACAATCTCTTATAGGACATATTCTACAATATCCAAATATATCCTCATTATTATCTGAGAGACATCCAGCACATTTAACATCATCAACTGATTTTGAAAAAGGTTTATACACCTTTACGAGTTGTTCTTTAAATTTCAGATTATTATCGCTATCGGCTATATAAATAGCACAAACTCCACAATACAGGCCACATGGAGCTAAAAGGTTTTTGTTAATCTTTGCCATAGTTATTCTAATATTTTTATTTACTTTTTATAATATTTTCCATTATTAAATTCTTCAGTTTTATATTTCTCTCTGTTTTTTTCTATTTTTTTTATAAATGCATTGCTTAAATCTAAATCTAGAGCATTAATAAAACTTATTAGATAAATAAAAACATCTGCTACCTCATCCTTGATATTGGAGTAAAGAGTATCGTCTCGTAATATCTCATCAATAGTATAATCTTTAAATAATAATAATTGAGAAAGTTCTCCTGCTTCACAATGAATTGCTTGAACAATATTTTTTGGCGTATGATATTTAGACCAATTGCGTTCTTCCACGAATTTTTTTACTTCTTCTTTAAAAAAGGATATTGTTGTATATAGATCATTATTTTCATCATTTTCATTCATAATTAGCCAAGGTAATGATATTATGTGAGATATATATGACATTCATTTAAATTTTTTAATAAAATTACATATTAATTCATTAACTATCTCAGATCGTTGTGAGGGTACGAAATGACCTGCCATATCCAAGATCTCTAATGTAGAATTTGGAATCATCTTATGTAATTCTTCAGACATTTGTTCAGGAGCAAAATTATCTAGTCTTCCGCCAATAATTAATGTAGGGCACTTAATACTGGATGGATTATATTCGTTTATTTCATTTATCATACTGAAGATTTGTTCCTCAATTTTCATATATAATTCATCTTTAGTCAAATTTATACCTACTAAAGAGTCTGATAAAGCAGTTATTATGTAAGGAATGGTTTTATCTAAGATTTCTTCAATTGAATTTGCTACAACCTCTAAAAAGTTCATACGTATGAAGTATGGGAGTAAATTATAGAATATATTTCTAATTACATTATCAATCATGATATATCCTGAATTCAATAAAATAAGGAATTTAATCTGATCAGGATGTTTCATTGAAAATAGCTGACCGATCATTCCCCCAACAAGAGAATGACCAATAATCCCATAACATTCACTAATTTCTAGATATTTAAGGAGATCCTCTAAATCTCTAATGATATCATGCCTAAGATTCTTAGAGAGGTTTAAATCTTTAGGATGATCACTCCTCCCATGCCCTAAAGCATCAAAAGCTATTATACGATAATTTTCTTTTAACATTTTTATCTGTCCTTTGAAAAATGAAGCAGAAGAAGCGAATCCATGAAGTAAAATAATGGTACAATTTTTGGAATCGGGGTTGATGTTTTCGTAATATAGATTATAACCCTCTTGGTTCTTGAAATAAGGCATGAGAGCTAAAGTATTATTATGGTTTATAATTTTTGAAATAATAGATTCAAAAAATAGTTTTCTAAATCATAAAACACTCTATAAAAACTGGAAATATACAATAAAAAAAAATTATAAATCTTTTGTGATTCTCTTTTTCTCATATAGGTCTAATAGGGGTGGCATAAAAAACCTATTTAATTTTTTGTATATTTTAACATTCTGTCTAATAGGTTCCTTAGTATCAACAAATCTCACCATATTGGCAATTGCTTTTTCAAAAGTCTCATACTTCTTTGTGCCATAAAAACCTAGAATAGCTGCACCCATGGCAGCACCATCTTTTTCTTCAGGTATTATAATTTTTCTCGCAGTTATATCTGCTAATATTTGTGCCCATAGTGGACTATTCATTGCCCCACCATCTGCTTTAACTTCTGAGACTTTTGCACCACCCATTGCTTCTAACATTTGGAGATACATTTGAGCACTTAAAGCAGCAGATTCCATAATTGCTCGAATCATATGTGCTCTCGTATGGTTCCATCCTAATCCATGAATCGTACCTTTTCTAAATATATATAAAGGTAGAAAAAGTAACCCTTCACTACCAGGTGGTATTGTTGATGCCTCATTTGATAAGATGTCATAAATGTTTATCTGTTTCTCAAGACTTTCTTTAATTTGTAGTTGAGAGAAATTATCTTTAAACCACTTCATAACTGTTCCTGTTCCTGGCATTATACCCTCAATAGTCCACTTTCCCTTGATAGGTATAGGGAAAGAAAAAATAGGAATATTTCCTGCTGATTTTATAGGTTTATCAGTGACATAATCAACAAAAGTCCCAGTTCCTAAAGTAATTTTAGCTTGACCCTCTTCTATAACTCCTAATCCTAAAGCGGCACATTGCTGATCCCCGCTTCCCATAATCACTGGGATATTATTTGGCAAGCTCAATTCTTTTGCTGCATTCGAATTAAGTTCGCCAATAACCTCTCCAGGGGTGTATAGGTCAGGCCATAATTCAATTGGAATACCATAACGTTCAGCTAATCCTTCATCCCACTTTAACGTTTCTAAATTAAGAATTCCGAAAGGTCCATTAGTAGGATCTGTTATGAATACATCACATAATTTATTATAAACAAATGTATCTGCATAAGCAATTTTAAAAACTTTTTCATAAACCTTTGGCTCATTTTCTTTTATCCATAAAATTTTAGGTAACGCTCTTCTCAATCCACCTTCTTGCTCTACCCATTCTTTAGCACTTGATTCCCCTCTTTCATCTAACCATGTTAAAGCTAGATGTAAAGGATTCCCTTTATCATCTAAAAATGTTAATGTTTCTCTAAGAAAAGCTCCAGATATACCTATAATTTCATTAACATTGATTTTTTGTGTAACGTTATTGCAAGTTTTTTTGATAGCATTCCACCAGATAAGAGGATCTTGTTCTGAAATTCCTACTGGTTGTTTAGGGACGAGATATTCTTCATAATCCCTTGCTATTTCATTTCCGTTGATGTCAAAAACTATGGTTCTAGCTCCAGTCGTTCCCACATCAAAAACACAGATTAAATCACTCATTTAATCACTTTTACCCGTTTTTTTACTTAATTAAATTATATTACTTTAATTAATAATTCAGATATATCTAATATTTTATATTTTTCTTTTTCGCCTACATTAATTCCATATGCTAAACCTAATTCACACAGAGGACATGCTGAAATGAAAATATCTGCCCCAGTTTCTTTTAATTCATTAATTCTATTTTGTGCTTCCTTAATAGCTAAATCTCTATCTGCCAAATGAGCGGTTCCACTCCAACCACAACAATGCACATATTCACTGTTATAAAGTGGTTCAGTAATTTCTAAATGGGGAATTTTATTGAGGATTCCTCGTAGTGATTCGGTATCTTTTAGATTTCTTGTAATAAGACAAGGATCGTGTATTGTTATTTTCTTACATTTTTCAGGGATATTTCTCTCAATTTTTAACTTTCCTTCCTCCAATAATTTATTGATATACTGAACTGTGTGAACTATCTCAACATTAAGACTAATTCCAACTCTTTCATATCTATTTTTAAGAGTTATAACGCAGCCAGGGCAATCTGATATAATAATCTTTGCTCCTGTGGATTCGATAAGTTCTTTATTTTTATCAGCAAACTCTTTAGCAGTTTCTAAATCTCTTATATTAAATGCAGGACCACCACAACACACTTTTTTAGTTAGATTGGTTGAAAATTTAATACTCGCCCTTTTCAGTATTTCTATATTTGCTTTTATTACTTCTGGAAATTTCATAGACTCACAACCAATATAATAAAATACATCATCCTTTCCATCAGTATCAATGTTTTCAATTCCCTTTTCTTTAAAAGTTTCAAAAATATTATATCCTTCTATAGTTTTTGAATCTTTCAAATTCTTTATTTGTTCTTTACAAAAATCTGGCATAAAGCCTTTAGCATTAATATCATCACGTACAGTTTCAAGTAATGATACCACTGAAAACTCGAATGGACACCACACTTTACAAGATTCTTCATTTGTACATTTATACATCAGATTTACAAATTCTGAATCACTATAATCTATTTTTCCAATAGTTAAATAATACCCTATCCTTGCTTTATATGCTGGGCTCATAGTCTCAGTTAATGATGCTTGTAATGTTCCGCAATCAAATCTACACATGTTAGGGCAAAGCATACATTTTATCAAATTATCTACATCAGCTTTAACTTCTCCTTCAGGAAAGAAATTTTTCTTTCTTTGTCGAAAGTTTTTCATTAAAATCGACCTGGTTTCTCTATCAGCCCTTTGAAGTAGTGGCAAAATCCAGTTATACTTTTTGAGTGTTTCTTCAATGCCCATTTAATTCGCACCTCTTTCCCAAGTGTCTACATAAATTTTACCTGGGTTTAAAATATTGTTTGGATCGAGAAGTTCCTTAATTTGTCTTAGAGTATTCATAGCATTTCCCCATTCTTTATCCATCCAATGAGACCTATTAATTCCTATCCCATGATGATGAGCAATTGATCCACCTCCTTCAATTACAACTTTTAGTGTAGTATCCCAGCATTCTTGATAGAATTCTAGATCTGTTTTTCCTTTTGAAGGCACACCTCCAAAAGTAAAATAGATTCCTACTCCATTTGGATAAAAATGTGAGACATGAGCAGTGATCATTAACATTCCTTTTACTTTATTCATTGATTCTAAAACAGAATGATAAATAGTTGCAGCACTTTCCCATAAAGACGATATTTCGAGAGTATCGAATACTATTTTATATGGCGGCATCGAAGATGTCTCAGTTACTCTAAATCTAGTTTCAAACCAATGTTCTACTGGATGATTGCCACAATCCACACCAAAATTAGCCACACAATTTTCCCTAGTAATTGATTCCTCTAAATCAACGAGTTTTGAATTTCCTTCGCATACAAATATAACCATTATTTTATCTTTTGCATTTTCAACATCTGGAAAATGTCTTGCTGTTTCAAATTTATCATAGATTCTTATAACTGCAGGATAAATCTTTTCCCTTAATATCATTCTGATTGCTTCAAAAGAATTTTCTATAGCTGGAAAAGCATATGAGATTAATGTTCGTTTCTCAGGATATGGCCAAATCTTTAATGTTGCTTTAGTAACAATTCCTAATGTACCTTCGCTCCCTATAAAAAATTTATCAAGTTGAGGTCCTGTTGAAGCTCTTGGAATTGTTTTAAAATTTATAATATCACCCTGAGGTAAAATAATCTCCATTCCTAAAACAATATCTTCAATTTTGCCATATTTAGTACTGAATTGACCCGCAGCACGGTGCGCAATCCATCCACCTAAAGAGGAGATATTGATTGATTGAGGAATATGACCCGCAGTATATCCTTTAGAATTTAAATAACGTTCTAAATTCATCCCATTTATCCCAGTTTGGGCAGTCACTGTTAAATTCTTATCATTTATTTCAAGGATTTTATTAAATTTCTTCATATCTATAATAATTCCTCCATAAACAGGTATTGCACCACCAACAACCCCAGATCCTTCTGAAAAAGGAATAATTGGTATTCTTTCTTGATTTGCAATCTTTAAAATCTCAGATATTTGTTCAACATTTTCAGGCCAAGTAATAATATCTGGCAATCCTGCTATTATACCTTGGATTGCCCAATTGAACGCTAAAAGTGTTGTGTCTTTTGTATATGCTAATAAATCTATTTCACTTGTAGATACATTCTGCTTACCAACAATTTCACTCAATGTAGATGTGATCTTCGATTTATTTTCAATCTTAATCCTATTTTTCTTATAAATTAATTCAAAATCGTTTAAGTCCATTAAAAACCAGCTTGAGTTCTAGATAATTATCTTACTAAAATGATTAGAGTAAATTTAAAATTCGTATTTTAAAAATTATTCACTTGGAATCTTCTTGAAAAAGGCAGTATGTTGAAACCCTATTAATAAATTGTATCTCCAGTAAGTCGGTTTACTTTTAAATGCCTAAATCTTGCCTTAGTTCTAATTATTTCTTTACTACTGGTAATTGTTTCTATTATTTCTTGCGGAAATAAATACTTCGCAAGATGTATAATCATTTCTTTAGTTTCTATACAATTGAATAATTTTAAACTTTCACATGAATAAAATAATTCACTTAACAAGTCATAATTAGTATCAATAGAAAAGTCAAGAAGTTCTAAATTCCTATAAATTCTAGATACAATATTGCTTAGAATATCATATTCTTTCAGTTTTTCTAACGAGTTATTCATATAATGACAAAATAAAACATAGTACGTAGCTTCTGAAGAAACAAAACCATCTCGGAATTGTTTTACACCCTCTGAGGTTACTCTTGTTCCTAATTCTTCTATAGTGGCTTTTATCTCATTTTCTAATTTAGAGACTCCTAAATAGCGATAAAGCTTCAAAATAACTACTAATTGTGAAGTTTCCAGATTTTTTAAATAACTGGATTCGAAGAATTTTGGATTAGTTTTAATAATTTTATTTATTTGTTCATAATTTAACCATAGTTTCATTAATTCAGTTGATTTGAAAAAATAATATGCTCCATCAGTAGCTTCAATAATTGGTGACTCATATCTATCACCAGCTTCATCAAGTAAATCTAATAGAAATTTTGTGATCTGTTCATTATTAAGCTTGACATCTAAATTTCTTGCCAAATAAATCCCACAGAAATAAATATCAGGATTTTTCAAAGAAACTAATGGAACATCTATAAGCCATTCATCAATATTGTTTTTAAGATATGATTTTATGTGAGAAAAATCAAACATTTTCTGAAGATGGAAAAAATTGATTATCCGGTAAACTAGATAAACAAGTTGCAGTTTATAATGAGGTTCTTTTATATCTTCTAAGCTCTCTATTTTTGTTTCATTTTCTCTTAATTTGTTAATAATATTTTCTTGAATTAGGACATATTTCTTTAAATTCTCCATTTTTTCAGGAGATCGTTCAAGTACATTTTTTAAATTTCTTAATTCGACTATGAATTCTATAGGTAGAAAACCTTCATCCTTTAATTTCAACATTAATGGTGCAACATGAGGATCGACAAGATAATCAACAATTTTTTCTAAAAAAATTTCATAAATTATAGGTGCGACTTTCTTTTCATAAAGTTCTAAATGTAAAGATATATTCTCCATATCATCCTTTTGAATTTTTAAATACGGATCTAAGAATCCAGTTTCAATTACAATTTGTTCAAATCCTAAATTGATAAGCTCTTCTGTTAAGTAAGAGATGAGTTCTTCAAGTTTTTGACTTAATACATCCTTTTGAATAGGCCTATTTTCGAAAACGTTATTAATTTTCTCTCTAAAATAATGATCTATGTTATTATAAAAAAGATCAATATCTTTAAAGTATAAATCTAAGATGTTAAAAAGTCCTTGAAAAATCATTTTCTAAAAGAAATTTGAACAGTAATATCAAAAATTACTATTTAAATAAAGTAGACTTGCTAAAAATTAATATTTTTTCTTTTTTTAATTAAGTGAAGTATTATTGTTGATAGTTAAATAATATAAGATAAATTAAAAACCAATTTATAAAATAAAGTTATTTTAATGTCTTATTTATTCGGTTAATATCTTGATAGAGGTATATATTTAAATCATTTGAAAAATGATTTTCAGAAGTTTCGGAAAATATATTTACAAATATTCATTACTTCACACTATCTAATATTAAAAATAGCTTCAAATAAAGAAACAGCTATTTAACTAAAAGTGAAAATTTAATGGCAGGGAATATGTTTGGCACATCTGGCATTCGTCGAGTGTTTCAAAATTATAGTGAATCAGATGTAATGTTTACACCTCAAATGGCTTTAGATGTCGGTCTTGCTTTAGGAACTTATCTACGCAGTAAAGCAACTATTGTAATAGGTAAAGATATTAGAACTTCTGCTTTACCAATAGAGTATGCATTAATTTCTGGCCTCGTGAGTGCAGGATGTGCAGTAAAAACTTTAGGAATTGTAACCACTCCAACTTTAGCTATGTCATTACGTATTTTAAAAGCGGAAGCGGGGGTTATGATTACAGCCAGTCATAATACTCCTGAATACATTGGGCTAAAAATCTGGAATCCTTCAGGCATGGGATATACACCTGAACAGGAAATGGAAATCGAAAGAATATATAATGAAAAAGCTTTTATAAACATTGAGTGGGATGAGGTTGGTAGAGTAACGCACATTGATGATATGAATGAGACCCATATCTTAGATATAGCAAATCAGATTAGCTTTGATGGAAAGGAACTAAATGCTATAGTTGATCCTGGGAATGGAGCTGGTTGTGATATAGTTCCACGTTTATTGAGTGCTTATGATGTTAATATAATAACTTTAAATGCACAAATGGATGGTAAATTTCCTGGGCGAAATTCAGAGCCAAGCAAAGAAAATTTAAAACGAGTTTCTAAATTTCTCAAAACTTCAGATCAAGAAGATATTGGGATTGCACTGGACGGTGATGCTGATAGAGTAATATTTTTAGATGAAAATGGAGAAATTGTAGATCCTATCAGACTTTTAGCTCTTATAGCTAAATGTCATATAATGAAATACAAGGGAACTTCACTTACACAAAAAGATATGAAAGTAGTGACTGCCATAAATTCTTCAAGTTTGTTGGAAGATGTTTTAAATCCACTTGGTTGTGAAGTAATCAGAACTGAAGTTGGAGATATTAAAGTAGCAATAGCTTTAAAAGAACATGGAGGCTTTTTAGGAGGAGAGACTTCAGGTACATATATTTGGCCTAAAAGTCATTTAGGTCCTGATTCAATTTTGACAATTGCTAATGTCCTTAATATGGTGGTTGAAACAGGAAAACCTTTACGGGAATTATTAAAAGATATTCCAAAATACCCTTTTTATGAAACTAAATTTCGATTGAAAAAAGATATCCCCTTTAAAGAAGATATTAATAAGAAAATCATTGAAGAAATAAAAGAAACTTTAGATAGTTTAGGGAAGAAAATAACCAATATAAATAAGATGGATGGTGTTAGATTTGATTACAATGATGGTTGGATTCTAATTAGACGCTCAGGAACAAGTCCATATTTAAGAATCACAGGTGAATCGAGCATAGACTTACAAGCTTCACTAGAAATAAACGAGTTAGCCAAGGAAAAAATGGAGAAATTGAATTTAATATAGTTAATTTTTCTATAAAATCAAATTCATTTTTTCTAAGTTTTATATTTGATCTGAATTTAATGAATATAATTTATTTCTAAAGTTAATACTAAAAGAAAAAGATATCAATTTTGAAAATTTATAACTCTTTGATTTCTATTCCTTTTTGTTTGAGCAATTCCTTATTAGCGATAAGTTCTCGACCAGCAATTTTATCTACTACATAAATCAGGTTACCTCCTCTATTTGAATATATCTGACCATAGGATATAGGAATATTTGGAGTAGGATCAAATAGTAACGATTTGGTGACTGATTCAACCTTACGTTCGCCATTGGCTAGCAGAATCACTGTTTTAGCTTTATATACTAGTTCGGCACCCATACTGATGGCATACAATGGTGATTCTTCTTTTGAGGAGAAATGGCCATCAATTATAGCATTTTCTATAGTATTATCATCTAGCTTTACTAATAAAACATTACTCCCTTCAAAAGGGATTCCCGATTCATGGAATGCTACATGACCATATCCCCCAACACCAATAATTTGTAAATCTATACCACCAGATTTCTTAATTTTTTGGATATAACCTTCTAATATTGTATTAGAAATCCAATTTAAATATTTTGAATTTGGATTTTCTTTAATAACTATTGATTTACCAGCATTTGTACCTAATTCACTCCAATCTTCTGGATTTGCTTCTAATTCATTTAATAATTTTTTTTGATCAATCAAGCAACCATAAGGCACTGTGGTTTCGATAAATTTCTTTTTAAGGAGTCCAAAAAACTCTTGAATCATAAAATAACAGTAACTCTCAGGATGTATAACTCGTTGTTGAGGATTTTCACCAGGAAGACCTATATATTCATCGAGGTTGAAACTACGAATCCTACTACTGTCCAATTCACTTGAATTAAACATTTTGGCTAAATTTTTATAAAGCCCTATTGGTGAATTTCCTGTAGCTAATCCCAAGACAAATTCCTCTTGTTTTTGCAACACTTGAATGATCTTTTCTTTAATAATTCCCGCTGCTACTTCACTCATTTGATCAAAATCATTTGCTATAATAATATTGATTGGCATTTTTGTTTAATTGAAATTTTAAATTAAAAAAAAGTTATTTCAATAAAAATTTAATGAGTTTTTTTTGAAATACAATTTATTGAAAAGATGATACCAAAATGTAAAAAAATCAAATCTCTATACTTCTTACATTGAAAGCTTAAATATTTAAAATTAACTTCATTTTTATTTATAATCAACAATATAATTACTTAAAATTGCATGTGCGGCATATTTGGTATAATAACTAATCAAAAAAACATCTCTTTAGGAAAATATGTTCTTGATGGAATTAAACGTTTAGAATATCGGGGATATGATTCATGTGGGATAGTTTCTTTATCTAATTCTAAATTATATGTTAAAAAAGATTCCGGAAAAATCGATGAAATACAAAAAAAAATAAATTTAGCAGAACTTCCAAATAACTCTAAACTTGCACTTGCACATACAAGATGGGCAACTCACGGAGCACCCATTAAAAAAAACAGCCATCCACATTTAGATTGCACAGGAAAAATTGCAGTTGTTCATAATGGGATCATAGAAAATTTTATGGAATTACGGAAAGAACTCACTCAAAAAGGTCATATTTTTAATTCTGACACAGATACAGAAATAATTCCTCACCTAATTGAAACTAAAATGAAAGAAGGTTTAAATTTCAAGGATTCAATAATTGAGTCATTAAAATTATGTAAAGGAGCATATGGGTTAGCTATTTGTCATGCTAATTACCCAGACTCAATTATAGTTGCTAGAAAAGAATCTCCCTTGGTAATTGGAATAGAAGAAGGGAAGACAACCTATTGTGCCTCGGATATTCCTGCTTTTTTACCTTTAACAAGAAAATGTTATATTATGGATGATGAAGAAATTGCCATTTTAAAAGCAGGAGAAGTTGAGTTCTTTGATCTTAAAACTGATAAAAAAATTGAGAAAGAATTACGAACAATTGAATGGAGTATTGATGCTGCAGAAAAGGGAGGTTATGAACATTTTATGTTAAAAGAAATTCACGAAGAACCAACTGCATTGAGGCGTACTATGAAAATTCCTAAAGATATATTACAAGTCTTTGCAAACATACTATGGTCAGCAGAAAATATTTATATTACGGCAGCAGGTACATCTTTTTACGCGTCATTAGCTGGAAAATTCATTATATCAAGATTTTTAAGTAAGTATATTGAAGCTATCGAATGTTCTGAATTCCAAACGCAATTGTCCAATTCATTAAAAAATGATTCTGTAATAATAGCAGTTTCCCAATCAGGCGAAACAATAGACACAATAGAAGCAATTAGATGGGCAAAAAGTAATAAAAGGGTAAAAGTATTAACAATTACCAATGTAGTGGGGTCTTCTCTTACTAGATATTCCGATCATGTCATTGTCACACAAGCAGGGCCAGAGATAGGAGTTGCAGCAACTAAAACTTATTGTACTCAAGTACTCACTTTAGCTTTAATTGCACTAGAAATCGCAAAATTAAGAAAAGTTGAATTAGAATCAGAAATAGAAAAGTATGAAAAAGCTTTAGAATCAACACCTCAAATTATTGGAAATTTTTTAGAAAAAAACGTAGATTCAATCAAAGATATCGTAATTACTTTAGAGAAAAGTGTCAATTTTTTCTTTTTAGCAAGGGGTATATCAATTGCAACTGCTAAAGAAGGAGGATTGAAATTAAAGGAAGTTGCTTGTCGGTTTATCGAAGGATATTCGGCAGCTCATGCCAAACATGGACCAATAGCTCTAGTTAGAGAAGGATTTCCTATTATATTTATAGCTCCACCAGATGAGACATATCAACGATTAATTGGAAATATCATGGAGTTCAAAGCAAGAGGTGGAAAAATTATTTCTCTCGTTGTTGAAAATGATAAAACTGCTTCTGAATTGAGCGATATATCAATTCGAATACCCCAACCTGGAGATAAATATCATAATATATTCAGTCCAATAACATTTACTCCACCTTTACAATTATTAGCATATTATACCTCAATACAACACGGATTAGATCCAGATAAACCACTTAATCTATCTAAAACAGTTACAGTACATTAAATTTTAATAAAAAGGATTATCCTTTTTCTTAATATCTTCAAATGGATCGTGATAATAAAGAGTATTGGGAGATACATCTTCCACAACTAATGTATGTGCCCCTATTACAGAATTTTCGCCAATTTTCTTTCCACACATTATACTAGCATTAATACCAGTTTGTACATTCGGACCAATAAAAGCACCTAATTTTCTTCTGCCTGAATTGATTAATTTCCCCTCTATAGTAACCTTAACACATTTATTATCGAATCTTAAATTGGATGTTTTTGAACCAGCACCAAGGTTTACATTTTCACATATAATTGAATCTCCAACATAATTAAAATGAGGAACATTTGACTTAGAGAAAATTAGAGAATTTTTAACTTCGCTTATACCAATATGACAATTGTTTCCTACAGAAGTATAGGGTCTTATAAAGGCATTAGGTCCAATTAATGTATTTTCCCCTATATAGCAAGGTCCTTCGATATAACTACCGGATTTGACATTTGTATTTTTCCCAACATAAACGTTACCGAAGATATGAACATTTTCTTCGATATTACCCAATATTTCCCTTTCTATTCGATCTAAAACATAGGAATTTGCCTCAAATAATTGCCATGGTAAACCAATATCGCTCCAAAAATAATCTTTTATAGTATATCCTAAAATTTTTCCATTTAATTCATTTATTAAAATTTGCATAGAATCTGTAAATTCATATTCACCCCTAATTGACTTTTCTGTTTTCTTCACTGCTTTAAATATTAGGGGATCAAAAATATAAATTCCAGCATTTGCTAAATTGCCTAAATTTAATTCTGGAACAGGTTTTTCAGTAATCTTTTCTACAAAACCATTAGATTTAAGCGAAATTATTCCATAATCTTGAGGGTTATTGACTTCTAATAATGATATTAATCCTTCAGTTTTAGTTTCCTTAAATTTCTCAATAACTTCTTTAAAGATCATTGAATCTATCATTAAATCGCCATACATCAACAAGAAGGGCTCATCCTTTACAAAATCTTTAGCGAAACTAACAGCATGTCCTGTGCCTAATTGCTCTTTCTGGATAATATACTCAATTTTAATACTAAATTTATCTTTTCCATCACCGAAATATTCCCTAATGATATCTTCTTTATAGCCAACTATTAATAAAATCTCATTTATTCCTGCGTTTTTTAATCCTAAGATTGTATATTCCAGAATTGGTTTACCAGCAAGAGGTATCATAGGTTTAGGGCGAGAAGAAGTTATAGGCATCAATCTTTTCCCCTTGCCTGCTGCTAATATAATAGCTTTCATATAAAACTTAATTGATTATTTTATTAAAAATTTCCTAGGATTTCTAATTAGTTCAATACAATTAAGGCTATTTATAATAACATTAATTCGCAGGATATTACATTCTTTTAATATCAAATATGTGTCCGTTCCAAGCAGGTAAATCAACATATAACCCATATTTGTTAAGGTCATCTCCTTTGTAAGTGTATTCTTTCTTTGATAATAAATCACTGAAGTTCCACTTAGAAGAACCATAATTTAACTGATTTATTTTAATATGCGCTTTAGCAGGATTAGGACTATAATTCACAACTATTACTCTATATAAAGAATTATTTCCCCAAAAATAAGATATAATATTAGTATAAGAGGAATCACTGATTTCTATTAGTTTAACTTCACAAGTGAACCAATTTTCTTTTCCAAATCCTTTATCAGGTACAATTTTTAATAAATTTCTATAAAAATCAAGTAAAGATTTGTTAATTTCTTCACTTTCTCTTCGCCCTAATTGAACAGGTAATTTTATTTTATAACCATGCATTTGCCCTTCATGAATTAATCTAGCTCCAGGCAATGTTAATGCTATAATAGCTGCAGCACGGCTTCGTTCTTCTCCCAACACAGAAAATGCTCTCTGTTCATCATGATTTTCAATAAACCTAACAAGTTTACTCTGATAATCCCATTCAGCATTAAGATGGGTTTTAATAGTTTGAGCATTTTCATGAACTAGGCGCTCATATAACCTCTTATCATAGCATAACTCAAATCCTTGTTGTTGCAGAGTCCATTCCATATCCCAATAGACCTCAGCAATAAAAATAAAGTTAGGAAACTCCTTTTTAACTCCAGGAATTATATCTTCCCAAAATTCTTTTTCTGGTTCTGGTTCTGCTTTTTCACCCCATGTCCTCTTAAAAACGTCATTAGTCATTAACATCGCCATATCACACCGAACTCCATCGCATAACGCTGCTATTTGTAATAATGTGTTTTGAGTTTTTTCTCGTGCTTCTTTTGAGAAAGCATTAATCTGGATAGTGTCAGTCCAGGCAGGGAAATTTGGATCTTTACCATGAGCATACACTTTCTCTGAAATAATAAAAAAATCATAAGCATGAAACATTAAATCTTCTAATGTCCCTTCAATAAATAAATTTTGTTCTAAAGTCCAGAGTGAATCGATAGAAACATGATTAGGAACATAATCTAGTATTAATCGAATCCCCCGTTCGGCTAATTGCTTTCGAATCTCTTTTAAACCCTCAATTCCACCAATTTTTTTATCCACATGATAATAATAAACAGAATAAGGTGATCCGACTACATCATCATCTCTAAAATCAGAAAGAGCCCTATGATACTCAGTTTGTAAATCAGGATGTTCGAGTGCAATTCTTTTACTCGCTGGACTTCTTTCCCACACTCCCATCAACCACACAGCATCAAATAAGGTTAATTCTTGATTAAAAATCTCTTCTGGGATATTATTGAGAGTGAAAGAGGAATTATATTTTTCGGATAACGAATGAAGCCAAGGCCATGTATTAATTTCATAAATTTTAGGATTTCTAGGCCATTCTACATCTTTAAATGGCATTTTACTCTATATTTATTTGAATTATAATCAAATTAATGAATAAGATTTAGATTTCATTGTTTATAAAATAATACTTTAAAAAACATATTTACAAAATAAATACATATAAATTTCTTTATAATCATAATAATAATAGAAAAAATTAAAAAAAATTGAATAGAAATGAGTGAAGAAAAAGAAGCATTAAAACAGTTAATAATGCTTATCTCTGATTTACGAGCAAAAGATGAAGAAAGATACGCTTCACATGTTGAATTCATGAACGAAACAATCAGAATGATTAGCGCCATTGAATCTCAGATGAATAAACACTGGAAAACTGTGTTGGATTCTTTAAGTGAATTAAATGATAGCATAAAATCAAACTTAGATTCATTACTTACGGGAATTAATCCAAAAGGGTTAAGAGAAACTTCGAAATCTCTAAAAGAGATAATGGATACAATGAATAAAAGCGTGCAGACCATGAATTTGGAGAAGGTCTTAAGTGAATTAAAAGTCCTTAAATCAGGAGAAATTACTTATATGCCTTCTCCTCAACCTATTGCAGTTGGTCAACAACCAGAACCTATTACTCCCAGTATGAGTTTAAAACCTTCTGGTTTAACAGCTCCTGGAGGTACAACTACTCCTAGTAGTGAGCCAGAATGGGTTGATCCACATGAAAAAAAGAAGAAAGAAGAAGAGGATCAACATTTACTTAAGCCTTCTGATTTCTTTGGGAGTTAAATTTGGTTAAATTCCATAAAGGACTCTAGTCTAGTTTTTACTTCTCCAACATTTTCCCCAATTTTGTTGAAACCCACAACTATAGTAGGAATTTTTATTTCATTCCTAATTTTATTTTTCACTAATTCATAGCAATTAGAAGAATTTGAATGGCATTCAAATACTTGATTAAGAATTATGCCATCAAATCTATTTATTTTTGTAAATCTTAGATAAGAATTCAATAATGCATTACAATCCTTTAAACAGAGAATTCCCTTATGTGACGCATTTAAAAGAAAACGAGAATAATCTTCAATAGGATCAGAATCTTTTGAAACAGAAATTTCTTCTAACAGACCCAATATATCCCAATCTGCATAAATAACTCTTCCTCCTAATTCATAAATAATTTCCTGAATTTTAGGCTCCCAACCATTAAAGATTGGTGAATATAGCAATTTAGGTCTCTTTGAAACATCCATTCCTATTCCTTTTTTAATACGTTCTCTCATTTCTTTTACCAATTGACTCATATTTTCTAAGTATCGTTGAGCATTTGAGTTGTAATCTTGGAATGATATTGTTAATAATGCTAAGATTTCTGCGAACGTAGCAGGATTACACGGATAAAAATCAGAAGCACTAATCTCATGTAGAATCGTTTTGTAGTACCTTTTTACTTGGTTTCCTATTCGAAACTGTTTTTTCAAACTATTATCAGTAACTATATTACCAGTAATAGATTCTAATTTTTTTATCGCGTTTTCTACACTATTTCTCATTATAGTTAAGGATTTATTCCCATTTTCAGAATCATTTGAGGGTATGTCAACCCAAATTTGATTTGGAATAAAACTCTTCAATGATTCTGAATATTTATTCCACTCATCACATCTAATCGCAAATTTTAAGTTTGCATCCAAGTTTTTATATTGAGATTTATGCATTCCATAGATCGCATTTACACCATAACATAATTTAGAAGGATTCCCCTCTTTCACACCTAAATCATACATTTCGTTATATTTATTATTTATAGTGCCAATAACGTCATTGAGTATATTATCCACAATCTTCAAAAAATCTATTTGTCTTGCTATACCTAGGAGATTAGTAGTAAGATCCCATCCAAATAACCTCTTAGCGGTGTTGAGAGCAAGTAAATATAGGTTAATTTTGAATTTTTCCATTCGAATAGGAAAAACTGGTATTGAATCGGCTGCAAATACTAAATCTGGAAATCCTAAAGCAACTGAAACTAACTTCTTTTTTTCTTTAATTTGCTTCCTATTTAAATATTCTCTCCCGGTTAAGAAATTATAAGCAATTTTCAAAACAGATGTAAAACTTACAACATCATCAGCGTATATACTCATTTTATTATATACCGCTTAAATTTTATATTTAAATTAGTTACTCTAGAATCCACATTTTAAAATTAATCATAAAGGTGTAATAAAATTTATTAGATTTAATAAGTATAAACGAAAATTTTTCAAAGAATAAATGAATAAAATATAATCGTTATTTAAAAGTGCCAATTAAAAGAAATATCACATGAATTAATTCAAGGAGTATAAACGTGGAAAAATTAGAACTCCTAGATTATATTAAAAAGAGAATATACTTCAAACAAGAGGTAAAACTTTTTTTTTTTTTACGTAATTAATTTCATTTCTCTCTTCCATAATAAATCCACATATTAACTATAAATAACTATTAATAAGTCTTTTATCGGGATAATAAACAAAGCATTCCATTTCCTGTCCATTTTGTGGTTTTCCTTTTACTAAAATTCTGTGATATAAAGAACCTTCTCCTTCAATAAGATCTAATGATTGAAATAATTCATCATCTAGACCGTAATAAATTTCACCATTCACTTGTGAGTGTTCTTCACGTATAATGAATGGAAATCCTAAGGATGGGGGAGAAACTTTTCTATACTTTGGTAATACTGCTTTTTCAAATTTTAAATGTTGGAGAATGTAATGTCTGCTTTGACCGTGTTGCAGCGTACCATAAACAAAAAGCTTATCATATTTTACTTTCTTATATTCTTTATCTTTCATTTTTTTCCTAAAAATATATTAAAATTAATAATTAAAAGAAAAAATCTCCAAACAATCTATCATCATTAAGAGGTATTATTTGAACATCTCCATAAAAGCTCCAAGACGAGTTTTTATTTGCTCAACATTTTCCCCTATCTTATTAAAAGTGAGAGCAATACTTGGGATTTCAAGTTCTCGACGAACCTTTTCCTTTAGCATTGTGAAACAATTGGATATTGAATGGCAGCCAAAAAGTTGAATAAAGACAAGACCATCAGCATTTAGCTTTTTTGCCATTCTTATATAAGAATCTGTTAACGCATCATTATCACATCCGATACCATTTGTTGTGGCATTCATCAGATAATGAGCATATGCTTCAACGGGATCGGATATTTTTGTAATAGGGATATCTTCTAACATTAATAGCATATCCCAATCAGCGTATAATGCCCGACCACCTAGTTCATAAATTATTTCATGACTCTTTGGCTCCCACCCCCCAAACATGGGCGTTACTAAAATTCGCGGCATTTTACTTACATCCATTCCAATTTTATTTCTGATTCTCTCTCTCATTTCTTTTACTATTGACGCTATATTATCCCTATATCGAATTGCGTTAGAATTATAATCTTGAAAACTGTTGTTTAATATTACTAATATTTCACTAAATGTGGCAGCATTACAAGGATAAAAATCAGATGTGCTTATATCATAAAGGATTGTTTTATAATATTTTCTAATTTCATTCGCAACTTCAAAATGCTTTCGTAGAATGTTTCTATCATAATTATTTCCACTAATTTTTTCTAATTCTCTTATGCCATCATATATGTTCTCTGTTAATAATTCTATCGCATTACCAACATTTCTTGGGGGAATATCAATCCAAACTTGTTTAGCAGGATTATCAATAGTCTTCAAGGATTCTAAGTATTTATTCCAGGCACTACATCGAATTGTATAATTTAAAGTCGCCTCCACATTCTTACCCTTGCTTACATGCATTCCATAAAGAGATTTTATACCATAACAAAAATCGGTAGGGATTCCACTTTCTATTCCAAGATCATACATTTCATTGTATTTATTATTAACAGTGTCTATAACATTATCAATAATTTCATCGAAAATTCTACTTAAATCTCCAATAAGAAGATTTTTTATGAAACCTAAAAAATTAGAGACATTTTTCCAGCCAAAAATATTTGAGGCAGAACCTAAGTATGTTAGATATCTATGCATTTCAAAAGTATGCATTCTAATTGGAAATACAGGTACTAAATCAGGAAATCCATAAACTAAATCAGAAAAAGGGAGTGCTACTGAAATTAATTTCTTTTTTTCTCGAAATTTCTTTCTTTTTAAATAATCTCTACCTGTCAAAAGATTATATGCCATTCTTAAAACAGAACTAAACCGAATAATTTCATCAGCAATAAGACTCATTTTTCACATCATCTCCAAAAAAGCTTCTATTCTGGTTGAAAGTTGTCCACGGTTTGCTTTTGAATAATCTCTCTCAAGATTTAAAACTCGTATACCTTTTTCTTGTAATTGGTTTTTTAAATGAGCAGACATAATTGAAATGTGATCACAGAATTTTATAATATGGTTTATGACTCCCAATTTTCTTCCTGTTTTCTTTAGATAATTTTTGTATATTTTCTCAATTTTTAATATTTTGTTCTCTAAAAAGTTAGGAACAGAATGGTCTCCAAAAATATTTTCCTTAAAACGTTGAACTAATAAATCATACGGATCTTCAACCGACTCTAAGATACCATCTTCAAAAATCTGGGAATAGTAATTACTTCCTATCCATGTATCGAAATATATAATATTTCCTCCTCCTTCTTCAATTAAATCAATGAGATAATCATTTATAAAGATAGAGCCTCCTGTTAATAAAATAGCTTTAGAATCATTAGAATTTGAAAATTGATTATCTTTAAATTTTTGAATATTTGATTCTAATTCTGATAAAAATCTCGGGCCATACAACATTGCTTTCTGAAGAATTTTTAGCTTTATTGAACTTTTTATATTGAGATTACTAAAATCGAATAGTTGTTTCTTAAAGTAATTGTATTTTCTAATATTCTCTTTTAAATCCCCATTTTCTATTTTATTTCCACTAATTTCTTCTAAGTTTTTTTTCAATTCCATTAATTCTAACTTGAAATATTTCAGACTATTCTCATTTTTAGTATATGATATATAGAAATTTAAACGAGGAATATCAAAATATTTTGATATAATTTCTGAAGCGCAAATATCACTTACACAATGATTTGATACAATAAAATAATCAACTAAATCTAAAAACTGATATTGATTTGGTTTTTCAGAAAATAATCCAATACAAGATTGGGCAAATGAACAAGTTGATGGGGGGAGATAATCATGACTAGCAATCATTAATTCATCGTTTCCAGCAAACATCAATCTTAAAGGAAAAAATCCTGCTGCATCGATTAATTCTTCAGGAATATTATCGTGTGAAATAAATGCGATAATTTTTTTTCCTTCTTCTTTTCTTTCTTTCAAAAATAAAGAAAAGCTTGATAAAAGTTCAAGATTATTCATTTTTTAATTTTAATTATACGAATTATTTATCAAAAAAGAGTTAATTCCTCATAAAATTTTTCTATAAAAATAATAAATAAATCTTTTATTATTTGAAAATTGTAAAATGCACTTACTTATTCTGTTCTTGAGCAATTAAAGCAGCTCCAATTGCTCCAGTTAATTGAGGATGTAGTGGAGTTACTAGTTCGAATCCTAATTCTTCTTCTAAATATTTCTTAACTGCTACATTTTTTGCAACACCACCGCAAAAAACTAATATTGGGGCAACCCCTATTCGTTTTGCCATACCTGAAACTCTTTTAGCAATGGATTTATGGATTCCTGCTGCAATATCTTGTTTTGAGGTTCCTCTTGCGAATAAAGAAATTACCTCACTTTCAGCAAAAACCGTACAAGTTGAACTTATTGATGCTGGATTAGTTGATCCTAGAGCCAATTCACCAATCTGTTCAATTGGAACTTCTAAAGCACCTGACATAACCTCAATAAAACGACCTGTTCCTGCAGCACACTTGTCATTCATCTGAAAATCAATAACATTCCCTGTTTTATTAGACATTAAGATAGCTTTACTGTCTTGTCCTCCAATATCTATCACAGAATGGGCTTCAGGAAAAAAAAATTGTGCTCCACGGGCATGTGCCGTGATTTCTGTAATGCGATCATCAGCAATATCAATCGTATTTCGTCCATATCCCGTTGACATAACAAATACTTCATTTCTATTCAAATTATTCTTTTTCATGACGTCGTTGAACAGATTATGACCAATCCTCTTAAAATCGAATGTAGATCTTTCCGTTCTATAATCTATTAAATTTCCATCGTTCAATACCACAATCTTAGTTGCTAATGATCCTATATCGATTCCTATAAATGATTTCAATATTCATCTATTCCATTATATTATTATATAGGAAAATGAAAATCAAAAATTAAAATTTATGATTAAATTTCTATAAAACTTACCGAAGCAAGAAAATTGAGATGAGGACAGTTATAAAAAATGCAAAAGCCATCTGAACTATATTTTTAAATATAGATTCCTTTGAAACAACTCCTAAAAAGATTCCAAGCAGAACTATACAAATTAGAATTATGAAGAAGGATAAAACAAATATTGAAAGCCCTGCAGATGATACATATAAAAAGGGAATTAATGGCACTATTCCTCCTAAAAATGGAGAACTTCCATTTATAAATGAGACAATTATACTTGCAAAGTTTTCAGCTTTTTCTTGAAGTGTCTTAGTTTTTTTTTTCTTTTTTTTTAATATGTTTTTTACTTTCAGATTTACATTTCGATTTATTTTAATCAACATTGCCTTCTCAATCTCTTTTACTTCTACATCTGCCTTAACGGTTTTCTCTTCACTATCATTTATAAGCATTGCTTTATTTAATTCTTCTTTAATTTTTTTTTGTTCTGCTTTTTCTGAAAGGTATGAGCCAGTTATACCTGATATAAGCATAGATATTGAGGAACCTACACCTGTTAAAACAACAAGGTGGCTATCTATTGAAATCTGTCCTCCCTTAAGAATTAATACAAAAAAACCAAGTAATATACCTAAAACTGTTAACATGCCATCATAAAAGTTGTTCACAAAATAACGCCGGGCAATTGCCCATAAATTCGTCATTTTTGCATATGTTCTAATATTTTCTAACATTCTTCTTAAAATTCACATCCTTGAATTTTAGAGAATTTACACCTTTTTATAGTTTATGAAACTAAAATAGACAATACTTCTTAAAACTTCTATTAAAAAAGATTTTTTCAATTTTTTTAGCTTTTTATTAATTGAAGAATAAATTAAATTAAAAATATATTAAATTTCTCTAAAATACTAAATTTTTATTTATCTAATGATTTATATTTATAAGAGGTAATTAAATATTTAAAGGAGAATTTTATGAACAAAATTAAAGAAGAAATCATTTCAATGCTTATAGAGCATTCCAGAATCATCTATTCAGTTATAAGTGATATGGCAACTTATTATTCTATGTGGAGCAAGGATTTCGAATCTAACAAAGATAGTTTGGAAAAGAAAAAAAATAAGATACTATTATCTGAAGAAGATGCTGATAGCATTAAAATTCAATTGATACAAAATTATGCTGAAGCAGGAGCTCAAGGTTTAGGTAATTATGTATCGCTTATTTTAAAAATGGATAACGTAATTAACTATCCCTTGGAATTTGTTGATATGCTTCCTAAAATTAAATTGGAAAGTAAAAGAGATAATGAAATAAAGAAAAGATATGATAAATTAATTAATAAAATAATTAAAATGGTTGATGTCTTAAAATCAGCAATTAAAAGCTTAAGAGATAAACCAGATGTCGTTTTTAAAAACACTACATCTATCCATGAAATAGAGAATGAGATTGATAATATATATAGGCAATTCCTTGAATATTTATACTCTAGTGATGATTTAGACATGCGAGTTTTATTAAGAATTAGGGATAGTATTGTATTACTTGAACAACTTGCAGATCGCATTCATGATATCGCTGATGAGCTGAGAATTCTACTTTATCAGTGAATTGTGTGTGCTCAATCACCTAACACTTTTATTATTACTTAGCGATAATTTAAGGCTTTTTCTTTCCATTTATTATGAGAATATTTATACGCAAATTTTAATTATTGACTTTTAATAAATAATATTTTTAAATACAAATTAAGATGTTAGAAATATGAATGGCAAACAAAAGTTTT